>JALYFY010000578.1 GCA_030777385.1 Pseudomonadota bacterium
GTGTCAGCCGGTATTCGGCCGCATGGGGCGTCTTGCGGTCAAAGTGCTGACCTGACCGGGCTGTTGGACCAGGAGGCGCCACGGATGTTGCCGAACCACTCGGCACGCATACGTGCGAAATTCATTGAATTTCTTCCGTGTGAGCCGCAGTACGAGGCGACGTCGCAGCAGGACGCTCAGCTAGTCTCACGCTTGCGTGCGATAAGGGCAACGAAATCTCCGACGTTGCGTAGGCCTTCGATCTCCGACGTCCGGAATTTCACGCCGAAGCGCATCTCCGCCGCCAAAACCACATTGATATGGTTGAACGAATCCCATTCGGGCACATCCTTGGCCGACAGATCCGGCGTCGCCACGACAGACGGATTGTCGAACACGTCACGAAGGATTTCCGTGAGCTCTTCATAGACCTTGTCATGGCTCATTGAGCGGCCTCTGCGGTTGTCAGGAGTGAGAAATATTCCGGCATTTCGACAGGTTCTGCATTCAGGAAGAACTCCCAGACCGTTTCGTCACCCTGCGCGGCCTCGGAAGCAGGTTCGAAGCCGAGCCTAGGGTAGAGGTCGCGCACCATGGCATTCTTGGAGGTCGGCCGATAATGCCCGATCAACCGTTCGACCCCAGCCTGGCGGGCCGTGTCGACAACAACAGCGAGGATTGCGTTCTCCACCGACCGGCCAAGCACCCGGCAACTCATCAGCCATGTATCGAGATCGAGTGCCCGCACGCCGTCTTGTGTTATGATCCGGCCGATCACGATGCTGATAATACCATTGGAACCGAAGCAGTCGTCGAGACGCGCCGAGAATGTGAGGGTCGACGGGTCGTTCATCATGCCCGTCACTTCCGCCTCCGTATACCGTCGCGTGGTGACATTGAACTGGTTCGTCTTGTTGATGAGCTGCGCAATGCGCGGAACGTCGACGGGCCTGAACGGCAGGACTGTCAGGCGCATGTCGAGATCGCGCAGGAAGCCTTGGAGATCGGTGGTCGACGCCTCGAGCTGCTTCCGGCGCGAAATGGCGGCATATTGCTGGGTGCGCTGGCGGTCGTCGGCCGTGAAGGCCACAGCCTCGAAATACCCTGCCTCGCCCAGGCAGTCTATGTACCTCTCGACCGCCTCCGGCACTTCGGGAACTGCCACCATGGGCAGCGTCTGCCGCATGAGCTCCCGCTCAGCGGGATTGTCGTCGAAGAACACCAGGGAATCGAGGCCGACATTCAGATCTTCCGCGATTCGGCGCAAGGCTGCCGGCTTGTCGCCCCAGCTTGCCTCGAAGGTGGCGATGTCCTGCCGCTTCAGCACCATCTCGGGATGATTGCTGAAGGCTGCCTCGGCGATCGACGCGTCGTTCTTGGAACTGACGGCAAGAATGACCCCGCGCTCGGACAGGCCCTTCACATACCGCTGGAAGGCCGCATAGGCTTCGCCCGCAGCGCTTCCCTGTCCGAGGACGATGCCCTCGATGCCGTCATCCCCAATGACGCCGCCCCAGACCGTGTTGTCGAGATCAAGCACGAGAACCTTCTTCGACAGGCCCCGGATCGCCGCGAGGATGCGGCCGATCTGATCGCCCACCCAGGGCACGGCCGTCGGGGCGATCTCCTGCTTGGCATGATGCCAGAGCATGAGGTTCGTCATGGATTGGGTACCGACCGTGAGGGCGGCGGCCCGCAGATCCAAGAGCACCACTCCCTCCCCTGCGGCCGCGTTGACGAGCCTATGGTCGAACTGGGCCGCTACTGCGCCCCTTGAAGCGGGGACCAGCCGCTCGAAATGGCCGAACATCGGCGGCTCGGCCGGTAAGATGGTCTGCTGAATGATTGTGGCGCCTAGCCGTTCCTTCGCGGTCCGCCACAGGTTGACGATCTCCTCGATCCTCACGTTCAAGAGTTCGGCAATCTCAGCCGCGGTCGTTCCAAGCGGGATGTCAGGCACGAGAGCCCTAGCGTCGAGGGAGAGGAACACAGCGTCAGGCCTGAATTCGTGGAGGCCGGAAGCGGGATCGAGGATCTCCTGTCGCCACTGGCCGAAGGGGGCAAGCCACGACTCGACCAGCAGACCGCGCCTGAGCGCGCCGATCCGAATACCCGGAACCAGATGATCGAGGGTGGCGCTACCGATCAGCGCCACCTTCATGCGGGCCCCCTGAGCTACGTCGAGGGATGCCTCAGCCCTGGCAAGCGCGCGATCGAGCTTGATCGTTTGCAGGAAATCGAGGCGCCTGCCGCTGATGGCAATGAGCGCTTCCCAGCGCTGGCGGACATTCTCGTTCCCGAGAGCGGCGGCGAGGTCCTTATTGAAGTCGGCGGGCTCAGGAAGCCAGTGGAGAGAAAGATCGGTTTGCGGGTTTGTCATGGTCAAGGATGAGCAATCTGGTTTGACAAAGTCGTTTCCATCTTGACGGTCGGGTGTCGTATATTGGGCGACGCGCTAGCAGCCGCCTTGCTCGGCAACACCAAATCCGCCAGCTTGTCGGAGAATCTTTGCACGGCCGCCCATTGGAGATGGACGGCATCGAAGAAGTCCGCTGCCTCGAAGTCGCTTTCGCTCATGTCAAAGAAATCCACGCCCTCGCGGAGCTCAGCTCCCACCTTGCCGCCGACTTCCTTCAAACGTTGGATCGCCTCAGGGTATTTTTGACGGTATTCAGGATGCACCGGTGAGAGCACCACCACGGGGCGAATGCCTTTCGCCTTGATATCCGTCAGCGTCTGAAGAAGCCCGTCGACGCAGGAGCGGTCGAACTTCAACGCTTCATACCGCAGCCCTCTCATCATCTCTGGGGGCCATTGCATTGGGGCTGAGCCGTACTCGTCCATCCAAAAGTCGCCCTTCAGCGGAACCCGGCGCTCCTGGAAATTCCGCGCGCGGCGCAGATAAAGAACCGGCGCGAAATAGCGCAAGTAAAGGGGGGCTGCGATGTCCTGCTTGAACGCATAGCCGCTTGCATCCTCCGGGTCGAAGAGATTGGCCGGCGTCGTCGTGCAGTTCTCGAAGTCGGGCGGCCCCAGCATCAGAATGATCGTCTGGAGCTTGGCCAGGTGCTCCATGTAGAACGAGGTGAGAAAGCGGGTCTGGTGCACGTTTATCAGCGTCGATGCGCCGTTCAGAACGTGCTGTTGTCCAATCCGGGAGGCAAACGGGCGGCCGTCGAACTGGCGCAGGGCCATCGACGAGCCGATGAGCACGAATGTGGGATCGAGATCCCGGCGCTCCCGCAGAAAGCGGAGCTTCTCGTCAAGGAACTCGACCTTAGTAATGGGGGGAGCCGGGAGGCGATCAGTCCAGGCCAGCAGCTCGAGCCCGCCCACGATCGTGGCGAATGCGGCGAGGGCCCCTCCAAGAAGCCCCATATAGTACCTCCGGATCGGAATCTTTGTTTCTGGCTGTTTCGCTTCCATGGTCGGAGATGCTCCCGGCTCAGAACGTGAAGTACAGGAATTGCGACGGAACGACGCCAAAAACGCGGATCAAGGCGAAGCAGGCGAGGACGCCCACGAACGCGCCATGGCCCATCGAGGGCGACCATTTCCAGCGCAAGGGCTTCCAGGCCGTGATCCAGGACCACCCCATCTCCTTGGTCTTGCTCGGAGCCTCGAACCCCTGGTCCTCGAAGCCGCCGACCCATTGCAGCGCGTTCGGCAGAAGCCAGATGATGGCGAGGCCAAGGAACACGAGCGCGATATCCGAGTTGAGGAGCAGACCGCCGGTTGCGGGAAAGAGCGGCCCTGTTACGGCGGCCAGCCCGCGGAACACGATGAGCGCCTGCTCGA
>JALYFY010000579.1 GCA_030777385.1 Pseudomonadota bacterium
CCTCCGCCCGCGACGAGGCCGAGCGCCTGGCGCGCGATGCGCAGGAGAAGTTGGCCGACTTCATCACCCGCCGTACCGCATCCGCCGAGGCGAAGATCGCCCAGGCTGAGGCACAGGCTTCCGCCGAAGTGCGCGCCGCTGCCGTGGATGCCGCCATCAAGGCCTCCGAGCGCGTTCTGCGCGACGAGATCACCGGCCCCACGGCCGCTTCTCTCGTCACGGCAAGCCTCAACGACGTGCGTACGAAGCTTCAGTAAAGCCCTCTTCTCACGTCAAAGACACCAAAGGCCGCCCGTCCAGGCGGCCTTTTTGCTGGAGCTTCAGACTCAGAGGGCCGCGTCAGCGACCCGAAGGGCCACGCCAGTGAAAATCGGTTCCACTTTTCTGCACGATGCGCGAGAGGCAACCATGCTGCTGATCTTCGATTGCGACGGAGTTCTGGTCGACTCCGAGAGCTTGAGCTGCCAGCTCGATGCGGAGCTGCTGACTGAGTTCGGCGTGCCCTACACGGCCCAGGACGTGGCCCGCGAGTTCATCGGCGTCAGCCTCAAGGACCAGATCACCCGCATCGAAGCCAGCCACGGGGTCAGGTTGCCCGACGATTTCGCCGACAGGCTGAACCGGCGGCTTTTCGCCCGTTTTGAAACGGACCTGAAGCCGATCGAGGGTATCCGGGAGGCGATCCTCGCCCTCCCCTACCCACGCTGCGTCGCTTCCTCCTCCGTGCCGGAACGAATCGCCCTGTCGCTGCGCGTGACCGGCCTGTCCGACCTGTTCGACTACATCTTCAGCGCCACGCAGGTGCCGCGCGGCAAGCCGGCACCCGATCTGTTCCTGCACGCGGCCGCGCAGATGGGCGCGAGCGTCGAAGAGTGCGTGGTGATCGAGGATTCCACCGCCGGCGTTCAGGCTGCCATCGCGGCAGGGATGAGGGTCATCGGCTTCATCGGCGGCGGGCATTGTGGGCCGGAGCATGGTGATAAGCTGCGGCAGGCTGGAGCATCCGTGGTGATTGAGCGGATGGCGGATCTGCCGAAGACGGTTTAGGTCTTTGCCAGTTCCTCAGCCTAAAGCGGCACAGGTAGTCATTCATGCACAGGGTGTTCGTCTTCGGGACCCTCAAGCGCGGATTTCCCAACCATGACGAGGGTATGGCCGAACTGACCTGCCTCGGCCTCTTTCGGACCGTTCAAGCCTATCCTCTAGTGATAGCGGGCCAATGGTTCTCACCGGTCATGATGCCGGAGCCAGGGGTGGGGCATCAGGTGATTGGTGAGCTTTACGAGGTTGACGATGAGACGCTCGCACGGCTGGACGTTATCGAGTCGGTGCATCTGCCGACCGGCTACCATCGTGACAGCATTGAAGTCGTGTCCCTGGACGACGGATCCACACTGAATGCATGGGTATATTTCAAAAGCCGGGCACGGGTTGAACTGGTTCGCTCCGATTATCTGACCGAGTACAGCGACAACCGTTACGTCCATAAGTCGCAGCGCCCTGCTGACTGAACGCACTCACAAGAAAGCCGCCCGGTGGGCGGCTTTCCCGATTTGACTAGCTGTCCATGAATGGCCTACTCCGCGGCCTCCGCCACCGGCGCCGGGGGCGTCCATTTGAGCACCGGGTTGCGGGCGGCGCGGGTCTCGTCGAGGCGGCGGCGTGGGGCGTGGTAGGGTGCGCCGGTAAAGCGCTCCTTGTCGCCCTTCTTCGCTGACATGGCGAGGTCGCGCAGGGTCGCGACGAAGAGATCGAGCGACGACTTCGACTCGGACTCTGTGGGCTCGATGAGCATGGCCCCATGCACCACTAGTGGGAAGTACATGGTCATGGGGTGATAGCCTTCGTCGATCATGGCCTTGGCCACATCCAGCGTGGTCACGCCAGTGTCCTTGAGCCAGGTATCGTCGAACAGCACCTCGTGCATGCAGGGCTTATCGCCGAAGGGCAGTGACATCAGGTCGGACAGCCCGGCGCGGATGTAGTTGGCGTTGAGCACGGCGTCTTCCGACGCCTGCTTCATGCCGTCCGAGCCATGCGACAGCATGAAGGACAGGGCCCGCACATACATGCCCATCTGGCCGTGGAACGCCGTCATGCGGCCGAAGGGAGCGGCAGAGCCGCCGGCCTCGTCGCTGTGCTCCACCAGCTCGAAGCCGCTATCCTTCACCCGCACGAAGGGCACCGGCGCATAGGGCGCGAGGCGCTCGGAGAGCACCACCGGGCCGGAGCCTGGGCCACCGCCGCCGTGAGGCGTCGAGAAGGTTTTGTGCAGGTTGATGTGCATGGCATCGACGCCGAGATCGCCCGGCTTCGCCTTGCCGACGATGGCGTTGAAGTTGGCGCCGTCGCAGTAGAAATAGGCGCCCGCATCGTGGATGGCCTTGGCGATCTCCGCCACCTGCGGCTCGAAGAGGCCGCAGGTGTTGGGGTTGGTGAGCATGATCGCCGCCACATCGGGGCCGAGGCGCTCCTTCACGTCCTCCACATGCACCCAGCCGTCCTCACGGGCCGGCACCGGCTT
>JALYFY010000580.1 GCA_030777385.1 Pseudomonadota bacterium
GCGATGTGGTTGTTCTCCTGCAGCGTGACGACGATCTTGCCGTCGCTCGAGACGTCGACGTATTCCGGCTCCGGATCGTCGCCCGCCACGGCCGCAAGGCCGGTGAGGTTCACGGTCTTGAGGCTGGCGCAGTCGAGCTGTTCGCCGCCAAGCGGCGCAACCATCAGCGAGCCAGCGGGCATCTGCGGCAGCGCGCCGTCGTTCACCTCTTCGTTGCGCTCGTTCTCGATGGCAATCGCCAGGACGCCGGCATTGACCGCGATGGAATCGGGCTGTCCCGGAAGAGCGCATTCGCCGACGATCTTACGGTCGGCGAGGTTGACCGTGACGAGCTTTCCGCTCGGGTTCGTGAAGCTCTCCGAGGTGTTGACGGCCACATAGGCCCTTTGGCCAACGACCTTGACGGAGGTGGGCTCGCCGCCGATGGCCAGCATCCCTCCGGCCTTCGGCTGCGCCGGATCGGCGATGTCGATGAAGCCCAGCGCCTTGCGCGGGCTGTCCGTATAGACCAGGAGCTTGCCGTCCTGGCTCGCCGAGATGATCTCGGCAACGGTCTCGGCCTTCTGGTCCGCGTCCTTCGGCAGGTTCGCGGTGATCGGGAAGCTTGCGATGCGGTCGAAGTACTCCGCCGCGGACGCCGTGAGGGCGGTGCCGGACAGGAGGGCTGCGGCAAGCGAGCCGGCGATGATGGAACGATGCATGGGATCCCCGCGAAACGGTCAAGGTGGGCGGGATCGTCATGCGTCAGTCCTATGACGGTTGGATGACGGCGGATGCTTCGGACGTGGGGCCATCCGTCCAAGCTGGACCGTTTTGCACCGAATCCGCCGTTCGGACGTTGTCGAAGCTGAGGCGAACCTATAGCTGATGCTCTAGAGCCCACAGTCACGCTGAGAGAATTCGACAGGAGATCCCATGAGCATCGGCTTGATCGCATTGCTGGACGATATCGCAGGCCTCGCCAAGGTCGCTGCGGCCTCGCTCGACGATGTGACGGCCCAGGCCATGAAGGCGGGCGCGAAGGCAGCCGGCGTCGTGATCGACGATGCCGCGGTGACGCCGCGCTATGTGGTGGGCTTTGCGGCCGCCCGCGAGTTGCCCATCGTCGGCAGGATCGCCTGGGGCTCGCTCAAGAACAAGCTTCTGTATCTGCTGCCCGCAGCGCTGATCCTGAGCCTTGTAGCGCCCTGGGCCATCACCCCGCTCCTCATGATCGGCGGCGCCTATCTGTGCTACGAGGGTTCGGAGAAGGTGTTCGAGGCCCTCTTCCCGCATGGGGCTCACGAGCATGAGGCCGCCGTCACCGCGGCGACGCAGACCGCCGAGAGCTTCGAGAGCGAGAAGGTCAGCGGCGCGATCAAGACCGATTTCATCCTGTCCGCCGAGATCATGGCCATTACGCTTGCCACGGTGCCCACCGCCTCGTTCTGGACGCAGGCGCTGGTGCTCGCCGTCGTCGGCATCGCCATCACGGCCCTGGTTTACGGGGCTGTGGCCCTGATCGTGAAGGCGGACGATGCCGGCGTGGCGATGGCCACCAGCAACAGGCCGGTCTCCCGCCTGCTCCGGCGGGCCGTGCCCGGTGGCGCTCCCTCGGGCGCCGACAGGGCTCTGGCGCCCGTCACGAAGGTCTTCGGCCGCGGCCTCGTCAAAGGCATGCCGGTCCTGCTCAAGCTTCTCAGCATCGTCGGCACCGCCGCGATGATCTGGGTCGGCGGCGGCATCATCATCCACGGGCTGGCGGGCTATGGCTGGGCCGGGGTGGAGCACGTGATCCACGATGCGGCCGTGGCGGTGGCCCAGACGGTGCCGGCGCTCGCAGGCACTCTGGAATGGCTGGTCTCGGCCGCCGCCGCAGGCCTCTTCGGTCTCGTCCTGGGAGGCCTGCTGATCCCCCTGGTGCATTAT
Source organism: Pseudomonadota bacterium (assembly GCA_030777385.1). Taxonomy (GTDB): domain Bacteria; phylum Pseudomonadota; class Alphaproteobacteria; order Rhizobiales; family Beijerinckiaceae; genus Microvirga. The sequence goes on from JALYFY010000580.1 coordinate 1,909, forward strand.
GTCGCCGTGCCCCTGCTGAAGGCCCTGCGCGGCGGCAGGAAGGCGGAGAAGCACACGGCCTGAGAGGGGCCCTTCGCTCTTCCATTCCCCGGCCGTTCGTACCATATTCGTTCTATGGCCAAATCACCCAAGAAGCCCAAGCTTTCCACCGGGAAAGCCTCAAAGCCTGAGCTGAAGCCCCTGGCGCCGCATCTGGCCGATCTCCTGAGTCCCGCGGTCAACCGGGAGCGCGAGGCGGCGGAGGGCTTTGCCGAGCGGGCGCAGGAAACCTTCATCCACGGCGACATCACGGATGTGGACCCGGCGCTGGCCAAGAAGCTCGGCCTGAAGGGTCCCGACGACGGGCCGGACGTGGCTGACGAGTTGGGCGATCTCTCCCCCGGCGCCGGCGTGTCGGCCACGGTCGATGCGCTTTCGCGGCTGCTGACCGAAGGCGATCCGCGCTTCAAGGACGGCAAGGCCTGGGTGCCGCACCGCCCACCCCGCCCCGAGAAGTCGGAAGGCGGCATTCCGTTCAAGATCAAGTCCGACTTCCAGCCCGCCGGCGACCAGCCCAACGCCATCCGCGAGCTGGTGGACGGGGTGCGCCGGTCCGAGCGCGACCAGGTGCTGCTCGGCGTCACCGGCTCCGGCAAGACCTTCACCATGGCCAAGGTGATCGAGGAGACGCAGCGCCCTGCCCTGATTCTCGCGCCGAACAAGACGCTCGCCGCCCAGCTCTACGGCGAGTTCAAATCGTTCTTCCCCGACAACGCGGTGGAGTATTTCGTCTCCTATTACGACTACTACCAGCCCGAGGCCTATGTGCCGCGCTCGGACACCTTCATCGAGAAGGAATCGTCCATCAACGAGCAGATCGACCGCATGCGCCACTCGGCGACGCGCGCCTTGATCGAGCGCGACGACGTGATCATCGTGGCCTCCGTGTCGTGCATCTACGGTATCGGCTCGGTGGAAACCTATACGGCCATGACCTTCTCGGTGAAGGTGGGCGAGAAGATCGAGCAGCGCCAGCTCATCGCGGATCTCGTGGCCCTGCAGTACAAGCGCATCCAGAGCGACTTCGCCCGCGGCACTTTTCGCGTGCGCGGCGACGTGATCGAACTCTTCCCCGCCCACTTGGAGGACCGCGTCTGGCGCATCGGCCTCTTCGGCGACGAGATCGAATCCATCGTCGAGTTCGATCCGCTCACCGGCAAGAAGACCAACGACCTGCAGTTCGTGAAGGTCTATGCCAACTCGCACTACGTGACGCCGCGCCCGACCCTGCAGCAGGCCGTGAAGGGCATTCAGGACGAGCTGCAGCACCGCCTGCAGGAGCTTGCCCGCATGGGCCGCCTGCTGGAGGCGCAGCGGCTGGAGCAGCGCACGCAGTTCGACCTCGAGATGATCGAGGCCACCGGCGTGTGCAACGGCATCGAGAACTATTCGCGCTATCTCACCGGCCGCAAGCCCGGCGAGCCGCCGCCGACCCTATTCGAGTACCTGCCCGACAACGCGCTGGTGTTCACCGACGAGAGCCACGTGACCGTGCCGCAGATCGGCGGCATGTATCGCGGCGACTTCCGCCGCAAGGCGACGCTCGCCGAATACGGCTTCCGCCTGCCCTCCTGCCTCGAC
>JALYFY010000581.1 GCA_030777385.1 Pseudomonadota bacterium
TACGGCGGCAACCCGACGCCTGCCGGGCATAACCCGATGCGCCCGGTGATCGGCCTTGAGGCTCGCATCGTGCAGTTGCGCTGGGTGGAGCCTGAGAACACGGTTGGCTACAATGCTCGCTGGATCGCTTTGGGCAAGCGCCGCATCGCGACCCTCTCGGTGGGCTATGCGGATGGCTATCCCCGCTCCGCAAGTGCGAGGGGCAAAAGCGGCGAAGAACTGCTGGCAGGCCAGGCGCTGGTCGCAGGCCGGATCTGTCCTTTCGCCGGCAACGTCTCCATGGACCTGATCACGGTCGACGTGACGGAGGTTCCGGAGAACGAAGTTCAACGCGGCGACACCGTTATTCTGATCGGCGGAGACCTTACGGTAGATGAAGTCGGCCGCCGCGCCGGCACCATCGGCTACGAGATCCTGACAAACCTGGGAGCACGCTACGCCCGCACCTATCGTGGGGGAGAAGGCTGATGGCCAAGCAGCGTCACCCCGCCTTCGCCTGCCAGGAATGCGGCGCGGTGTATAACCGCTGGAAAGGCAAGTGCGAGGCCTGCGGCGGCTGGAACACCATCGTCGAGGAAGCCGGGGCTGCAAGCCCGATGGCCGGGCCTGTTGCTACACGCCCCTCCCGCGCCAAGGGGCGGATCTTCCCGCTCGAGGGCCTTGCCGGCGAGACCAAGGAAGCCCCGCGCACGCCATCCGGCATCGCGGAGCTCGACAGGGTTACCGGCGGCGGCTTCGTGCATGGCTCCATCATCCTCATCGGTGGAGATCCCGGCATCGGAAAATCGACTCTCCTGATGCAGGCCTCGGCTGCGCTCGCCCTTCGGGGCGAGCGTGTCGCTTATATCTCGGGCGAAGAGGCGGTGGCGCAGGTGCGCCTGCGGGCCGAGCGTCTTGGCCTCGGACAAGCTCCGGTCGAGCTTGCGTCCGAGACCAATGTCGAGGATATCATCGCCACCTTGAGCCAAGGCAGGCCGCCGGCGCTCGCCATCATCGACTCGATCCAGACCATGTGGACCGAGACGGTGGAGTCGGCACCCGGCACGGTGACTCAGGTGCGCGGCAGCGCCCAGGCGCTGATCCGCTTCGCGAAGACCACCGGCACAGCCGTCATCCTTGTTGGCCACGTGACCAAGGACGGTCAGATCGCAGGCCCCCGCGTGGTCGAGCACATGGTCGACGCGGTGGTGTCCTTCGAGGGCGACACAGGTCACCATTTCCGGATCATGCGCGCCGTCAAGAACCGTTTCGGGCCGACGGATGAAATCGGCGTTTTCGAGATGTCGGATCAGGGCCTGCGCGAGGTGTCCAACCCCTCCGAGCTGTTCCTCGCCGGGCGCGACATGGCGACCGCCGGTACGGCCGTGTTCGCCGGTATGGAAGGCACCCGCCCGCTTCTTGTCGAGATCCAAGCTCTCGTGGCCCCCTCCTCCCTTGGCACCCCCCGCCGGGCCGTCGTCGGCTGGGACCAGAGCCGCTTGTCCATGGTTCTGGCGGTGCTGGAGGCACATGGCGGGCTAAAGCTCGGCATGCACGACGTGTATCTCAACGTCGCCGGCGGTCTGCGCATTACGGAGCCCGCGGCCGATCTTGCGGCCGCAGCAGCCCTGGTCTCGTCACTGTCCGGCAATCCCCTGCCGCCGGATACGGTCTATTTCGGCGAGTTGGGCCTGTCCGGCGCTATTCGCCCTGTAGCCCAGGAGCAGGCGCGTCTTAAGGAGGCGGCGAAGCTCGGGTTTTCAAGCGCAGTGGCCCCTCAGCCAAGATTGGACAAGGCCAAGGTCTCAAAAAGCGAGCGCCTGCCGCTGGCTACCTCGGCCATCGGCCACATCACCGACCTCGTTGCCAATATCGCCGCGCGTCGTCGCAAGGCATGATAAGCAACTTTGCTGCTATGTAAGTGTCTGGGCCAACCAGCCGGATTGACAGACGATAGTAATTATATAACAAAAATCTTGGATAATTCCTAAGAGGAGCAAGGCTGATTCAGCAGCCTAAGAAAAGAATATGGCAACGATCAAATTTACGCCGACAATCCTTACGATTCCTGAGAACCCTAAAGCTGGCGACCGCATTGCTATGCTCGATATCGCGGGGGAAATCGGTGATGGTGAAGTATTCTCGTTCAAACTCGAGGACAGCCTCAATGACCGTTTCGAGATCTTTGGCAACGGCCTCCGTGTCAAAACGGGCGGCAGTCTTTTCGACTATGAAATCGCAGCGTTGAGTACTTTCGCGCTCCGGATCACGGCAACCGGTGACCAGGAAACCGAGGTCGCTCCCGCCGAGATCACGGTCATGGTAACGGATGTCAACGAAGCTCCGACGGATCTCATCGTCACCGGTGGCACGGTTGCTGAAAACGATGCCGAAGGCACGGTCGTCGCAACTCTAGCGGGTAAAGATTCGGATGCCGCCGACCAGAACGGCACCTTCACTTACAGCCTTGTGGATGCAGGCGGCGCTGCAACGACCAGCAGCCTCTTCGTCGTCGATGGAGCCTCGATCAAGCTGAAGGCAGGTCTCGACGACGCTCAGGTCGGCACACACACGCTCTACATCAAGGTCACTGACCCGCGGGACTCGGCTCTGTCCTATGTGGAGCAGGTCACGATCACAGTGACCAACTCGGCGGAAGTCACCAATGGCACGTCGAAGAACAACAAGCTCACCGGCACGGCCGATGACGACATCATCAACGGACTCGGCGGAAACGACAAGATCTACGGCCTTGCCGGCAACGACACGCTCAACGGCGGAGCCGGCAAGGACAAGCTCTACGGCGGCGCCGGCCAAGACACGTTCGTGTTCGACACGCCCGTGAAGAAGGGACATTTCGATCACATCGAAGACTTCAAGCCATCTGACGATACGATCCAGATCAGCCTGGCGGCTCTGAAGGCCTTCAAGATCAAAGGGCCTAAGACCAGCGACGTGCTCTCCAAGAAGAGTTCGGATGACGACAAGGGTAAGCCTGACGACAAGGGCAAGCCTGACAAGGATAAATCCGACGACAAAGGCGGCCGTCCCGACAGCAAGAAATCAGTCGGATTGGACAAAATCTTCAAGAAGGGCCAGAAGCTCGAAAAAAAGTTCTTCGATGTCGGCACCAAGGTCGACGATGCAGGCGGCTCCAACGACTACATCTACTACAACAAGAAGAACGGCATCGTTTATCTGGACGTCGACGGCTCCGGCAAGGCCAAGGGTATTGAGATCCTCAAGGTGAAGCCGGGCACCTCACTGACCACGGACGACTTCCTGTTCATCTAACGGAACAGACTGGTTTCCATATTAGGGCTCCGGTGGCACCTCACCGGAGCCCATTTTGTTTGGCGCTCTCCTTTGGCAGCGCCTGAGACTTGACGGAAGCTCCTGGCATGCTCACCCATTGTTGGCCCGAAGAGGCTCAGCCTCAGGAGTTCGACACGTGACAGAACAAAACCTTCAAATCGTCCTCGCATCGCGACCGGTAGGCCGCCCATCGCCTGATAACTTCGAACGCGTTCGAACCGCTGTTCCAAGGCCTGCCGAAGGGCAGGTCCTCCTCAAGATCCGGTATCTGTCGCTGGATCCGTACATGCGGGGCCGCATGAGCGCCGCCAAGTCCTATGCTGCGCCGGTGGAACTCGGACAGGTGATGGAGGGCGGCACGGTCGGAGAGGTCATGGAAAGCCGCCACCCGGATTTCGCTGTGGGTGACTTTGTCCTCTCCCATTCGGGCTGGCAGTCCTATGCCGTCGCCGACGGCACGGGTCTGCGCAAGCTCAACCCGCAGGACGCGCCTGTTACCACGGCTCTCGGTGTGCTCGGCATGCCTGGCTTTACCGCCTATGCGGGCCTGCTCACCATTGGCCAGCCGAAACCGGGGGAAACCGTGGTGGTGGCGGCAGCCAGCGGCCCTGTCGGCGCAACCGTCGGCCAGATTGCACGCATCAAAGGTGCGCGGGCCATCGGCATCGCAGGCGGACCGGAGAAATGTGCCCTCGTGCGCGAGGAATTCGGCTTCGATGCTGTGATCGATCACCGCTCGCCCAATCTTGCCGCCGAACTGCGGGCAGCCTGTCCAGAGGGGATCGACGTCTACTTCGAGAATGTGGGCGGCAAGGTTTGGGACGCGGTCTTTCCGCTCCTGAACACCTTCGCCCGCATCCCGGTCTGCGGACTTGTCGCGCAGTACAACAGCACCGGACCATTCGAAGGGCCGGATCGCCTGCCGGTGCTCATGCGCGATGTACTGAGCAAGAGCCTCACCGTCCGCGGCTTTATCCAGCGTGAGTTCAGCGCGCAACGCTCTGCGTTCTACAAGGACATGGCCGAGTGGATCGCGGAAGGGCGTGTCAAGTACAAGGAGGACATCGTCCAAGGCTTGGAAAACGCGCCCGAGGCCCTCATCGGGCTGCTGGAGGGCAGGAATTTCGGTAAGCTGATCGTGCAGGTTTCCTGACGGTAGCGGCTTCGCGGAGGCGCTCACCGGCTGCCTTCGCACATCCTGTTGGACTTCCAAGGGTGACGAAAGCATTTCTTAACGCTATAGAGCCAGGCTTCGTACCCGCAAAGGCGGCTCCATTCCTGTTCTTTTTGCGTAGGCTCGGCCCATGCCATTTCCTGTTCTGGACCTCGTCGTTATCGGTATCGTTCTGATCTCGGCTCTCCTGGCTGCCGTGCGCGGCTTCACCCGCGAGGTGCTCGCCATCGTGGCCTGGGTCGTCGCGGCCGCGGCCGCCTGGTACCTGCACCCGACAGCCCTGCCGATTGCCCAGCAGTACATCAGCAGCGGTACGATTGCGCTGGTCGCGACCATCGGCGGGATCTTCGTCATCACCCTGATCATCGTGTCCATCATCACGGTGCAGATCTCGGACCTGATCCTCGATTCCCGCATCGGCGCTCTCGACCGGACGCTGGGCCTGTTCTTCGGCGCTGCCCGAGGGTTCCTGATCTGCGTGATCGGCTGGGCCTTTCTCGGCTGGCTTCTCCAGGGCAAGGAGCCCCCATGGGCCGCTGCCTCCAAGACCCGACCGGCGATGGAGACCACTCGCGACAACATCATCGCCATGCTGCCGGAGAACGCCGAGGCCCTGATCCAGCGGCTGCGCAACAGGGATGCCGCTCCCGACGCGGCGGAACCGGCCGAGCCCGATCCGCAGCGTCCGGCGGCGCCTGCCGCTCCCGCAGCCCCGCAGCCGCCCCAGCGGCGTAGCTGACGGGCCGGAGCCCGGCTTCCGGCAGCGGCAGAATACCCATTGGCGATCGGCCTAATGCCCATTACATAAGGGCGGCGCCGGTGGGGGCGCGAATCCCAAGGATCACATTGATGTCTGCTTGGTCAGAGACGTGGGAGGTCACGCCCAAAAAGGTGGACCTCGACCTCGACGGCGATACCCTGCGTGAAGAATGCGGCGTCTTCGGCATTTACGGCCACCCGGATGCCTCGGCCATCACGGCGCTGGGTCTCCATGCCCTGCAGCACCGGGGCCAGGAGGCGGCCGGCATCGTGTCCTTCAACGGGCGGGTGTTCCACTCCGAGCGCAAGCTGGGCCTCGTGGGCGACAGCTTCTCCGACCGGGCTACCATCGAGCGGCTCGAAGGCCTCTCGGCCATCGGCCATGTACGCTATTCGACCACCGGCGAGACCGTGCTGCGCAACGTGCAGCCCCTTTTTGCCGAGCTTGACGGCGGCGGCTTCGCGGTGGCCCACAACGGCAACCTGACCAACGGCCTCACCCTGCGCCGCAATCTCATCCGCGACGGCGCCATCTGCCAGTCCACCACGGACACGGAGGTGATCGTCCACCTGGTCGCCCGCAGCCGCAAGGACCGGGTGATCGACCGCTTCGTGGAAGCAATCCAGCAGATCGAGGGCGCCTATGCCCTCGTGGCCCTCACCAACAAGAAGCTCATCGGCGCCCGCGACCCCATGGGTATCCGCCCCCTGGTGCTGGGCGAGCTGGACGGCCGCTACATGCTGGCTTCCGAGACCTGCGCTCTCGACATCATCGGCGCCCGCTTCATCCGCGACGTCGAGAACGGCGAATGCGTGGTGATCTCCGACGAGGGGATCGAGTCCTTCCGCTTCGCACCCAAGCAGGCTGCCCGCCCCGACATCTTCGAGTACATCTACTTCGCCCGCCCCGATTCCATCGTGAACGGCCGCAGCGTCTACGAGGTCCGAAAGAACATGGGCCGGGAACTGGCGCTGGAATCGGCCCCCGACGCGGACGTGGTCATTCCCGTGCCGGATT
>JALYFY010000582.1 GCA_030777385.1 Pseudomonadota bacterium
CGCGGGAGAAGGCCTGCTCGGCGCGGTTATAGGTGTGGGGCAGGTGGTCGACGCCGGCGAGCAGCGTGCCGAAGAACTGGCGGTTCTTGACGATGCCGCCCACCGAGATGCCGCCGAAGCCGACGCCGTGATAGCCGCGCTCGCGGCCGATGAGGCGCGTCTTGCTGCCCTGGCCCCGCACGTTCCAGTAGGCGAGGGCGACCTTCAAGGCCGTATCCACGGCCTCGGAGCCCGAGTTGCAGAAGAAGGCGTGGTTCAGGTCGCCGGGAGCGAGCCCTGCTAGGCGGGAGGCCAGCGCGAAGCCGCCCGCATGGCCGAACTGGAAGGCCGGCGAGTAGTCGAGCTCCTCGGCCTGGGCCTGGATGGCCCGGGTGATCTCGTCCCGGTTATGGCCCGCATTGCAGCACCAGAGGCCCGCTGCGCCGTCGATCACCTCCCGGCCCTCGGGGGTATAATAGTACATGCCCTTGGCGCGGGCGATCATCCGGGGACGCTGCTTGAAGGAGCGGTTGGCCGTAAACGGAAGCCACCAGGCCTCCAGATCGTTGGGAGCGGAAAGATCGTTCGCGGCTTTGGACGTCTGGGCGGTCATGATGGTCCCCGGAAATAGCTGGCGGTAGGGAGCCTAGCAGCCGTTTCCGGGTGCCGCAAAAAGAACTTTGCGCCAAGCCATGAGCTGGGCGCAGGCCTTGCGCTAGAGGGTCATGCCCGTCGCCTCATAGCCGGCGGCGTCGAGGGCCTGGGCTACCTCGAGGGCTTGCGCGGTCGTGACCACATGCACGCGCCCGTGCTCCAGGTCCACGTCGACCGTGGCGCTGGGATCGAGCCGCTGAACCGCCTTGGTGACGGAGTTGACGCAGCCCTGGCAGGTCATGCCCTCGACCTGCATCAGCAGATCCTTGCGGGGCTCTTCCATCGCAAAATCCTTTCGTTTCCTAATCGCAATTCCGACGAGCGTTATGGGTGGGCAACGCGCCGCTGCGGGAAAATGTCCATTGTGGGAATGCGAAGCTTGCCCGGCGAATCGCCCTGATTCATTGTCTGTTAACACGTTGATTCGGGCATAAGTCCCGATCCAGGGGAGCGGGGGCACCCATGGCCATGAACAAGAAAAAAATTCCTGTCCTGCACGACGGGAAGGCGGCGCTGCTTGCCTTCACGCCGGCTCTTCTGACGGCAGCCGCGGCGGCCTATGTGCCGATGGGGGCAGGTCTCGTGATGCCGGTGTTCGCCTTGCTGATCACGGCTGTTTTCATTGGCCTGATCGTTCTTTGGCAGCAAGCGGAACGCAATCGACAATTCCTCTCACTTCAAGCGACAGATCCTGCTCAGCCTGGCTCAGCCAAGTCGCACGCCAGTGGACCGGCAGGCGTTCTGCGCGAGCTTGCCAGGGCTGCCGGCGACCAGACCATCGCCGCAGGGTCGTCAGGGCAAGTGCGGCCTGCCAGGCCTTCGCTCACGGTCGTGCCGGATGCGCAGCCCGTTCAGCCCAGGTTCCCCGACCCGTCCCTGCTGCCGTCGGTGCGCAAGCCCACCGCCGACGATGTCAGCCGCATGAGGCTGGTCACGCAGGCCTTCGAGGCGGACCGCATCGAGCTGCATCTGCAGCCCATCGTTTCCCTGCCGCAGCGCAAGATCCGCTTCTACGAGGCGCTCGCCCGCCTGCGGCTTGCGGACGGGACCCTGCTCGGCCCCTCGGAATTCCTGCCCCTTCTCGAATGCTTCGGCCGTGCACCGGAATTCGACCGCCGGGTTCTGGCCCTCACCATGACTGTAGCCCGCCACCTCGTGGCCCGCGGCAGCGAGGCGATCGTCGGCGTGAACCTGTCCGCCCACTCCATTGCCGAGCCGGGATTCCTGTGGTCTCTCGAGGGGCTGTTGGAGGCATCGCCGGAGCTCCTCGGCAGGATCGTGCTGGAGCTTCCCCAGCACAGCTGGCGCCACCTCGACGCCGATCAGAAGACGGCTCTTGCCGCCTTGCGCGACAAGGGCGTGCCGTTCGCGCTGGATCGCGCCGCCGACCTGCGCTTCGACCCGAGGGTGCTGGCGGATCTCGGCCTCCGGTTCATGAAGCTGCCGGCCGAGTTGCTGGTTGCGGCCGCCGCGCAGGACGAGGGCCTCCATGACGGTCCCGAACTCAGCGTGTGGGACTTCGCCTCGGCGCTTCGCCGCCAGGGCATCAAGCTCATCGCGGAGCGGGTGGACCGGGACGAGATGGTGCCGGTTCTCTGCGACCTCGGAGCGCCGCTTGCTCAAGGCTTCGCCTTCGCAGCGCCCCGTCCGGTCAAGGCCGAGGTGCTCGGCGAGCAGGCCCCGCCGCAGCCCGCGGTCCTGGACGACATGCAGCCGCTTCTGCGGCGCGCAGGCTGAGCCGGCTCGGTTGACTTCGGGGATGCAAGGGCCTACCCGCCCGGGTTCATCAGAAGTGAGAAACTATGACCGCCTCTTCCCAGCCCGTTCTCGTCGGGGGCCTGCAGCCTCTTGCCGACCATTACGACCTTATCCTGTGCGATGTCTGGGGCGTGCTGCACAACGGCGTCAAGGCTTATGAAGCCGCAAGCGATGCGCTCACCCGGTTTCGCCAGAAGGGCGGACGGGTCGTGCTCGTCTCGAACGCGCCGCGTCCCGGCGCCTCGGTGGGAGCGCAGCTCGACGGGTTCGGGGTTCCCCGCACGGCCTATGACGCCATCGTCACCTCCGGCGACCTGACGCGGCTTGCCATCGAAGAGCGCATCAGCAAGGTCGTGCATCATATCGGGCCGCCCCGCGACATGCCGATCTACAACGGACTCGACGTGCGCTTCGGCTCCATCGAGGAGGCCGATTACGCCGTCGTCACGGGCTTCGACAACGACGAAGAGGAGACGGTCGAGGATTACCGCCCGCAGCTCGAAGCCATGCGCCGGCGCGACCTCCTGATGGTCTGCGCCAACCCGGACCTGGTCGTCGAGCGCGGCCACATGATCCTGCCCTGCGCGGGAACCATCGCGTTGGCCTATGAGGAGATGGGCGGCAGGGTCTTCTATGCGGGCAAACCCCATGGTCCCGTCTATGAGCGGGCACTCGCCGTGGCGGCGGATCTGACCGGCCATGCTGTCCCGAAGGAGCGGGTTCTGGCCGTAGGTGACGCGATCCGCACCGACATCGCGGGCGCCGTCGGCTTCGGCATCGACGCCCTGATGATCGCCCGCGGCATTCATACGGAGGAGTTGGGGCTTCACCGGGGGGCTCTCGTGTCGGATCATGTGCAGGACTGGCTGGACCGGCAGCCTGTCCGGCCAAAGGCGCTCATGGACATGCTGTCCTGGTAGAGCCTAGTCACGGGCCATCGTAGCCTGATCTGGCACCTTGGCATCGGCCCTGCTCGTAATCCCAAACACCACCAGCATCCAAGCAGTAGTCTACTTTCCCGTGCTCGGTCTGGTCCCAGATGTACAAAGCTACCCACAAGAGGCCGAAAGTCACGAGCACAAGCGCAAAAGCTTTCAGCATGAGCATTCCAGAGCGGTTCATGCAGAACATGCAACAATGTAGACTTGCTCTTCAAGTGCGTCGAGGCGAACAGGCTTGACCCACCGGGCGCTTTTCGACAGGGTCGCGCCGCATGCATTGAATACAGGTTCCGAGGTTCTCCCCTGATGCCCACCCCGTTCGCGATCTGCCGCGATGGCGAGCCCGTGCCTGAAAGCCTTCAAGGAGCCGTGGCGGCCATCGGTAATTTCGACGGAGTGCACCGGGGGCATCAGCATCTGTTGAACATGGCCCTGGCCTCGGGAAGACCCGGGGCGGTCGTCACCTTCGAGCCGCATCCGCGCACCTTCTTCCAGCCCGACCGGCCTCTGTTTCGTCTTACGCCTGAGCCCGTCAAGCTGGCGATCTTCGCGCGGCTGGGTCTCGGGGGCGTTTTCTTGAGACGCTTCGACGGCGATCTCGCCAAGCTGACGGCAGCCGATTTCGTCGACCTGCTGGCGCGGGACCTGCAGCTGTCCGGCGTCGTCATCGGGCATGACTTCCATTTCGGCCGCGGGCGCGAGGGCAATCCCGAACGCATGGCGGAGCTGTGCCGGGAACGCGGCCTCCATTGCCTCGTTGCGCCGGCCGTCGTCGAGGGCACGGAGCCTGTTTCCTCCAGCGCCATCAGGGCTGCCCTGGAGGCCGGCGACATCGCCACGGCCAACCGGCTTCTCGGCTATCGCTGGTTCGTCAGGTCCGAGGTGCGCCACGGTGACAAGCGCGGCCGGGTGCTCGGCTATCCCACGGCCAATATGCGCCTGCCCGACGATTGCCGGCTCCGGCATGGGATCTATGCGGTTCGCGCATCCGTCGACGGCAGGCTCGTCGATGGAGTCGCCAGCTTCGGCCGCCGCCCGACCTTCGACAACGGGGCTCCGCTGCTCGAGGTGCATCTCTTCGGTTTTTCCGGCGATCTCTACGGCCGGATGCTCGACGTGGAGTTCGTCGGCTGGATCCGCGGCGAGGAGCGTTTCGACGGAATCGAGGCGCTGATCGCGCAGATGGACCGGGATTCCTTGGACGCGAAGCGAATGCTGGGCGAGGATCGCACGGTTTCGATGATCGGGTAGCGCCTTGGTGTCATCCCGGACGGCAAGGCCGAGCCGGGATCGGGTGCAGAATAGAGCGCGTGTTCCCCTCCCCCTTGTGGGGAGGGCCAGGGTGGGGGTGTGAGCGATAGCCTATGAATGTGTGGCGCCGGCACCCCCACCTCCAACTCCTCCCCACAAGGGGGAGGAGGGTTCCTGAGCCTTCCTTGTCATGCGATCCCGGATCCGCGCTCTGCTCCGTCCGGGATGGTGTGTATCCTAAACGACCGGCTTCAACGCCCGTGCCGCCATGGCATAGCCGCCCATGGCGCCGTCGACGAAGTGGATGTGGTCGGCTCTGGTG
>JALYFY010000583.1 GCA_030777385.1 Pseudomonadota bacterium
CGAACGGCCGTCCAGCCCTTGTAGTCCTTGATGTTGTCGGCGGTGATCAGCTTCGGCTCGAGCAGGATCACGTTCTTCTCGGGCTTCTTGCCGTTCACGATGCCCACGGCCAGCTCATAGGACTGACCAGCCATGACGTAAGGATCCTGCGAGGCCGAGGCCTTGATCAGGGAGGTGCCCGACTTCAGCTCGTTCTCGATGTCCGGAGCGCCGTCGACCGCGGTAATGATGAACTCGTTGCGGTTGAGTTGCTTGGCCGCGAGGTTGATGCCGATGGCGGTCGGGTCGTTGATCGCGAACACGGCATCGATCTTCGGGAAGCGGGTGAGCAGGCTCTGGCCGACGGCGAAGCCGCCCTCACGGGATCCCTTGGCATCCTGGTTGTCGGACAGGATCTTGATGTCCGGGTGCTTGGCGAACACGTTCTTGCAGCCCGTGACGCGGTCCACGATGGACGAGACCTGCGGGCCGTTCACGATGAGGACGTCGCCTTTGCCCTTGAGCTTGTCGGCGATGTACTGGCAGGCCAGCTCGCCGGCCTTGATGTTGTCCGTCATCACCGTGATGTCGGCACCGGCCGCCGCCACGTCGAAGGCAGCCACAACCATGCCGGCGGCTTGCGCGCGCTTCACGGTAGGCTCGATGGCTTTCGGGTCGACCGCGTTGATCATGACGATGTCGGTGCCCGCCGCAGAGAAGTTGTCCATCTGCGTGAACTGCTTGTTCAGGTCGTAATCCGCCGAGACGGACGTGATCCTGGCGGTGGGGGTGAGCTCCTTCGCCTTGGCTTCGATGCCCTTGATGGTGGCGACGAAGAACGGGTTGCCGAGCAGGCCCACCGAGATGCCGACGTTCTTGACGTCCTTGGCATAGGCGGGAGCTGCCAGAAGGGCGGCAACCGCAACGCTGAGAGTGAGACGGGAAAGTGCCATGGGATCCTCCAAAGTCTTCATTGCCGGTATCTTATTAGCCCCACGATCACCCGGAGCCGTTTCGGCGTCCGGGATCTCGCATATACAAGCGCCCGGTCTGGGCGCAGGTATTTCGCGTCAGGTGCGCGCCGACCCTTGAAGCCGGTAGCGGTCGAGCGCCACGGCTCCGATGATCACGAGCCCCTTGATGATGAACTGCCAGATGTCGGACACGCCCACGAGAATGAGCCCGTTCGTCAGGATGGCGATGATGAGCGCGCCGATGAGCGTGCCCCAGATCGAGCCGATGCCGCCCACGAAGCTGGTGCCGCCCAAGATGACCGCCGCAATGGCGTCGAGTTCGTAGGATTGCCCGAGCTGCAAACCGTTCGCGGCAAACAGGCGTGCGGCCGACATGACGCCGCCGAGCCCTGCCGCGAGGCCCGAGAAGGCATAGACGAACAGCAGAACCGCCCAAACCTTGATGCCAGTCAGCCGCGCCGCATCGGGGTTGCCGCCCACCGCATAGATGTGAACGCCGAGCACCGTTCGCCGCAGGATGAACCAGGAGATGATCACCACCGCAAAGGCGATCCACACCAGCCACGGCAGGCCCAAGAGGGTGCCGTTGCCGATGAAGGCGAAGGGCAGCTGCGGGTTGAACTGGGTGGTGTCCCCGCCGAGCAGACGCGCAACGCCGCGCACGGCGGTCAGCGACCCGAGGGTGACGATGAAGGGCGGCAGCTTGGCAAAGGCGATGAGCGCTCCATTGAGGAGCCCGAACGCAAGGCCGGCCAGCAGAGCGGCCGGAATGCCCAACATGCCCCATTCCGGAATCAGCGAGCCTAGGATCGCCACCATGGCGGCTGCGGCCAGGATCGAGCCGACCGATAGGTCGATGCCGCCGGTGAGAATGACGAAGGTCATGCCCGCCGCGAGCACGGTGTTGATCGAGGCCTGCTGCATCACGATCGACAGATTCTGGAAGCTCATGAACCGGCCGGACATGAGCTCGAACACGACCCCGAGAATAATGAGCACCGGCAGCATGCCGATGGCCTGCAGGGTGGAGCGCCAGGCGAGACGGCGCTGCTTGCTCTGAGAGGCCGCATCGACGCCTGCGGCGTCGGTCGTCTGGATGGATGCGCTGGTCTCATTCGGGGATGTCATTCGGCAGCTTCCCTTACGCCTGTCGCAATGGTGATGATGTTTTCCTGGGTCACGGGCGGGTGGCCCGCTCCGCCGACCTCGCCTTCGATCCTGCCCTCGCGCATCACGAGCACGCGGTCGCAGATGCCCACGACCTCCGGGAGCTCGCTGGAGATGACGATCACGCCCACGCCGCGCTTGGCCAGTTCGTCGATGAGGCGGTAGATCTCGGATTTCGCGCCGATGTCGACGCCGCGGGTCGGCTCGTCGAGGATCAGAACCTTCGGTTTCGTCTCGAGCAGGCGCGAGAGAAGAACCTTCTGCTGGTTGCCGCCGGAGAGGCTGCCCACGAGCACCCCGTCTCCGGCCACCCGGATGGCGAGCGCCTTGATGGCAGCGACAGCCCGTTCCTTGGCGGCTTTCAGGTTGAGGACGCCGCCCATGCGCGAGTCCCGGCCAAGCACGCTCACATTCACGTTCTCGCGCACGGTGAGATCGAGAAAGAGGCCGAGATGCTTGCGATCCTCAGTCAGGTAGACGACGCCGGAATTGATCGCGTCCTCGGGGCGGTGGATCGAGAGATGCTTGCCCTGGAGAAAGACCTCGCCGCTCGTTCGCGGGTCTGCTCCATAGATCAGGCGCGCCAGCTCGGTTCGTCCCGCTCCGACGAGGCCCGCGATGCCGAGAACCTCGCCTTCGTGCAGGTCGAACGAACAGGGATGCACACGCCTGCCGTCGCTCATGTTGCGCACCGCGAACATGACCGGCCCGCGGCTCTGATGCGCGTCGTGCTCCTTCTTATAGAAAGACGACAGGTCGCGCCCGACCATCATCTGAACTAGGCGCTCGGCCGAAATCTCGTTGCCGTTGAGCGTGCCCACATAGGAGCCGTCGCGCAGCACGGACACCCGGTCGGCCAGCTCGTAGATCTCCGCCATGCGGTGGCTGATATAGATGATCGCCAGCCCCTCGGACCGAAGCTGGCGCACCAGCGCGAACATCGCCTCCGTTTCGCGGGAGGAGAGGGAGGTGGTGGGCTCATCCATGACCAGGATGCGCGAGTTGGCGATGAGCGCACGCGCGATCTCCACCAGCTGCCGCTCGGCCATGGACAATTCGCTGACCTTGGTGGTGGCCTTGAAGGTGACGCCGAGCCGCTCCAGCACGGCCCCGCAGGCCTTTTCCATGGAGCCGCGATCCACCATGGGGCCGGCCTTGTGCTCGCGC
>JALYFY010000584.1 GCA_030777385.1 Pseudomonadota bacterium
GCCCTTGGCTGTTTTCCGGAAGCTCGCCGGCTCCGTCCCTATCCTCACCATCAGCATTGCCGCGAGAGCTCATCCGCACACAAATCCGATCAAATGCTTCCTCGATATCGCTGCCGAACTTAGCAGCTGCGCTGCGAACGCTAGATCAGAATGACCAGATAGGCTGGTTTTTGGCAGGGCTGTCGGAACTACATGACCGCAGTTATTCTTCGGCGCGTTGTTTGATGTTAGTCAGCGTCGGCCTTTGCACCACGAGTAGCCTGGCTGGCGGGGCTGGCTGGGGTTGCGCAGCCAGCCAAGCGGCGAGGGCTGACACGAGCACCTCGGGCGCTGGTGGCCTGGTGCAGGCGAAGGTCAGGAACACGCCGGCCCCCTGCGAGGCGTCATCGTGCCGGGGGCTGTCCTTCCACACGCCTCGGCTCTCGTCCCACTCCTTGCGGTACGCCCGAAGCCGCCGCAGTCCCAACTCGCAAGCCCCTCGTCGAACTGGCATCGCGCAAAGGCCGTCCGCGCCGCCGCGGTCGCCTCCCCGCCGGTCTGGTCCACTCGCGTCATCGCGCTCCCTTCTTCCGTCGCAGCTGAACGCGAATATCCTGTGTCGAAACAACGCCGAACCTCCCGCGCCACGCAGAGACCGTGCGGCACGACAGCGCGGAAGTGCCCGCTCATCCGCTCGCGTGGAACGCTTCAACAGAGCGCTCGTTGTCGTGCACCGAATCGCACCACCTCGTGAGGCCGGCCATGACGACCATCGCTTCCAGCACCTTCACCTCGGATGCAGCCATCGACACCTATATCAGCGGCCTCAAGAACGCCCATGCACTTGAGAAGCAGGCAACTCAGCTCATAGGACGTCAACTCGAGCGGATTGAGAACTACCCTGAAGTCGAGCAGTTGCTGCGCCGGCATCTTGGCGAGACGGAGCAGCAGATCGCACGGATCGATGAGATCCTACACTCGTTCGGTGAGGAGCGGTCGCTCTTGAAGGACATGGCCACGCAGCTGTCCGGCAACATGGCCGCGATCGCGCACTCCGTGATGCCGGACGAAATCCTGAAGAACCACTTCGCCAATCACGCCTTCGAGAACTTCGAGATTGCCTCCTACCTGTCTCTGATCACGATGGCGGAGGCGACCGACCACCGGCAACACCTCTCGGCCTTGCGGACCACGCTTCAGGAGGAGGAGAGGACGGCCCAAGCGCTGCGCGACATGACCGGGGACCTTACCCTGAAGTACATGCGGCTCTACGAGCAGGGCCACAAGGCCGACCGCTGACATCGCTGCCCCGGAGCGCTTGCCGAAAGATTGAAAAGTGGCGCTGTTCACGCCCTCCCGTTCAGGGAGAGGGTCAGCCAGACTAAGTTCGATGCTCGCGCGAAACCCGACCGGGCCGGTCGAATCCGCTGCATGAAGCTGAGGATGGTAGTCAGGCGGAGGCAGTCGCTGGATTCGCCATCCGCAATTGTCAGTGCCGGACAGTGTGACAGCGCGGAGGATGCGCCGGCGACAGCGAGCCCGCGATGGCAGGCTTGGCAGAGCATGTTTCCTAAAGCATCGCCCTAAAGGCAGGCCTTTTCTGCCGAATTCGAGGATCTGCGGATCACGGTGCCGCCGCCAAAAACCGCAGTTTCGACGCAATCTACCTCTCGATCTCGAGACCCTCATGACCCTGGCGCACATCAACCGCATTGGAACTGCCGTCCCCAAGCACGACGTACATGACACGTTCATTCGTTTCGCCGACACGCTCCTACCGGACCAGAGAAGCAAACGTCTCCTGAAGCGCATGGCGCAGCGCGCCGAGATCGAGCACCGCTACTCCTACCTGCAACCCGGCCATACGCTGGACATCGCCGTCGACCGGAACGGCTTCTACAGGCGGGGGCAGTTCCCCGGCACCGCAGCCCGCATGAGCCTGTTCGAGTCCTGCGCCCTCGATCTCACGGAGCGGGCCGTGAGCGCCCTGGGCCTCGGAAGCGAGCTGGAGTCCATCACCCACCTCGTCGTTGCGTCCTGCACGGGGTTTACCGCGCCAGGTCTCGATCAGCAGCTAATGGAGCGTCTCGGCCTGAACCCATCAGTCGAGCGCACCATGATCGGCTTCATGGGCTGCGCGGCGGCCGTCAATGCGCTGAAGGTCGCCCATCATATCGTGCGCTCGGAGCCGGCGGCGAGGGTGCTCGTCGTTAATCTCGAGCTCTGCACCCTTCACCTTCAGGAAACCTCCGACGTGCAGCAGATCCTGTGCGCTCTTCTGTTCGGGGACGGGTGCGCCGCAACCCTTGTCACCGCGGAGGCGGCCGGGA
>JALYFY010000585.1 GCA_030777385.1 Pseudomonadota bacterium
GGCCCGGGCAAAGCCCATATTGGCGATGTCGCCCGCCCTCAGGTTCACCTCGGAGGCCGAGCCAGCGCCTTCCACAAGAACGAGGTCTGCCTCACCCGACAGCCGCCCGAAGCTGTCGAGCACGGCCTCCATGAGGCGCGGCTTCCACATTTGGTACTCCCGCGCCTTGGCGGTGCCCACGACGCGGCCCTGCACCACCACCTGCGAGCCGATTTCGCTCTGGGGCTTGAGCAGCACCGGGTTCATGTGGACGCTGGGCGCCACGCCGGCGGCCCGGGCCTGCAGCGCCTGGGCGCGGCCGATCTCGCCGCCATCGACCGTCACGGCGGCATTGTTGGACATGTTCTGCGGCTTGAAGGGACGCACCTTCAGTCCACGGCGCGCAAACACCCGGCACAGGCCCGCCACCAGCAGCGACTTGCCCACATTGGAGCCGGTGCCCTGCACCATGAGCGCGCGCATCTAAAACTCGACGCCTTCCTGCGCCTTCACGCCGGCTGAGAAGTGGTGCTTCACCAGGGTCATCTCGGTCACCAGGTCGGCAGCCTCGATCAGTTCCGGCTTGGCGTTGCGGCCCGTGACCACGATGTGGAGATCCGGCCGGCGCTGCCGCAGCGTCTCGACGACTTCTAGGAGAGGCAGGTATTCGTAGCGCAAGGCGATGTTGAGCTCGTCGAGCACCAGGAGGCGGATGTCCTCTCGCGCCATCAATTCCTTCACCTTGGCCCAGGCACGCTCGGCTGCCGCAACGTCGCGAGAGCGGTCCTGCGTCTCCCAGGTGAAGCCCTCGCCCATGGTGTGCCACTCCACCTGATCGGCGAAGCGGTCGAGGGCCATGCGCTCGCCGGTTTCCCAGGCACCCTTGATGAACTGGACCACGCCCACCTGGAACCCGCGCCCGAGGGCCCGCAGCATAAGGCCGAAGGCCGCCGTCGACTTCCCCTTGCCTGGGCCCGTGTGGACGATGAGAAGCCCCTTCTCGACCGTCTTGGAGGCGACCTCCCGGTCCTGCACCTCCTTGCGCTTGATCATCTTGGCGCGGTGGCGCGCTTCATCGTCCGAGGTCATGGGGGCCTGCTTGCCTGTGGAAGGGCCGCACCATGAACAGCCCTCGACCGGATTGCAAGGCCGGCGGAATCCCAATGCCCAGGCTTGAAAGATGCCCTCCGCCCCGGTAAGCATGTTGCGGACGGTGCCCCGGCAACGGGGTGAAAAGGGAATGCGGTGAGACACCGCGGCTGCCCCCGCAACTGTAAGCGGCGAGCCTACGCTCCAAATGCCACTGGGTGCTCATCCCGGGAAGGCGGTAGCGAACGGCATCGACCCGCGAGCCAGGAGACCTGCCGTCAGTCTTTGCTTCTATCGGGTCTGTCGGACGGGGTGTGCCGACGGTGACCGTAGTCGAATGACGCCTGTCGTTCGGTTCCGTCCGTGGAAGCCCAACAGACCTCAAGGTCTCCCGACGGAGAGAACGATGCCCGCACAGACGCTGCCGAAGACCCGCCTCCTTGCCCTGACGCTTGCCGGCTTGGCCGCCGCAACGCCTGCCCTGGCTCACCACCCCATGGGCGGCATGACGCCTGCGACCTTCACCCAGGGCCTGCTTTCGGGTATCGGCCATCCGGTCCTCGGCCTCGACCATCTCGCCGCGCTCGTCGGCGTCGGCCTCGTCTCCTCCCGCTTCGCGCGCGGCCTGACCCTGCCGGCCTTCTGGATCGTCGCCATGGCGGCAGGCGTCGCCTTTCACTTGGCAAGCGCCAGCCTGCCCTATGCGGAAGCCCTCGTGGCGCTGAGTGTCGTGGCCATCGGCCTTGCCGCCACCGTGCGCACCACCCTTCCCTATGCGCTGATCGCTTCCCTCTTCGCCGCCGGCGGCGCCGTTCACGGCTATGCTCTCGCTGAGTCCATTGTCGGCGCGGAAGCAACGCCGCTCACAGCTTACCTCGCTGGTCTCGTCGGGGTTCAGGTGGCGCTCACCACCGGCATCGCCTACGCGGCGCGCTATGTCGCGAAGGGCGCGCCGGCCGTGCCGTCGCTGCGCCTTGCCGGCCTTGCGGTCGCGATCACAGGCGCGGCCACTCTGGTCCTGTCCCTGCCTGCTTTCGCCTGAGCGGATCGGCTTCACATGACCTCATCTCCCGAGGAGATCTGCCTTCATGTCTGCGTCACCTGCCGTCAGGCGGGTGGCCCGGACGACAAGGCGCTCCGGCCCGGCGCGGTTCTTTATCAAGCCCTCGCCGAGGCACTCGCACAGCCTGACGCGCCGAGGGTGCGGGTGGAGGCGGTCGAGTGCCTCTCCGTATGCAAGCGCCCCTGCACCATCGCGGTCTCGGGCCCCGGACGCTGGACCTACATCTATGGCGATCTGAGCGCCGACACCTCGGTCGAGACCATTCTCGACGGCGTTCAGCGCTACGCGGCGACCTCGGACGGTCTCGTGCCGTGGCGCGAGCGTCCGGAAGCCTTCCGCAAGGGCGTGGTCGCCCGCATTCCTCCTTTCAAAGCCAACAACGCGGCTTGAACGAAAGCTGCCCGAAAGGCCTGATTTCATGAGCGATCTGAACAAGATCCCCTGCACCATCGTCACCGGATTCCTCGGTGCCGGCAAAACCACCCTGGTGCGCCACCTTCTTGAGAATGCGGGCGGCCGCCGCCTTGCGGTCCTCGTCAACGAGTTCGGCGATCTCGGCTTCGACGGCTCCTTCATCGAAGGCTGCGGCATCGAAGGCTGCACCCAGGAAGACATCGTCGAACTGCCGAACGGCTGCCTGTGCTGCACGGTCGCCGACGATTTCGTGCCGGCTCTCAATACGCTGCTCAACCGACCGAATCCGCCCGAGCACATCCTCATCGAGACCTCCGGCCTTGCCCTGCCGAAGCCCCTGGTGCGCGCCTTCAACTGGCCCGATATCCGCTCCCGGGTCACGGTGGACGGAGTGATTGCCGTCGTCGATGGCCCTGCCGTCGCATCGGGAGCTTTCGCGGAGGATCCGGATGCGCTTGAGGCCCAGCGCGCCGCCGATGCGTCGGTCGATCACGAGAACCCGCTGGAAGAAGTGTTCGAGGACCAGCTCCTCTGCGCCGATCTCATCATCCTCAACAAGACCGACCAGATGAATGAAGGCGAGCTGCCCCGCGTGCTCGCCGAGATCAACGCGCATCTTCCCCGCGCCGTGAAGGTGATCGAGACCGCTCACGGCAAGATCGACCCGACGGTGCTGCTCGGCCTGGGCGCTGCCGCCGAAGCCGATCTGGAATCCCGCCCGTCGCATCATGAGACCGCCGAGGATCACGACCACGACGACTTCGACAGCATCGCGATTCCGGTCGATGCCGTCGCCACGCCCGAAGCGCTCGTCGCCCG
>JALYFY010000586.1 GCA_030777385.1 Pseudomonadota bacterium
GGGCCGCCGCCGCACTCGTTTGCAACTCGGCGAGGGTTCCGGCGGCGGCACGCTGCTGCTCCAGCTGCCGGCGGACGTCGCTCTCGCTTGTGCGCAGAAGCCCGAGCTGCCGCTCCTGCTCGCGCCGCTGGGTGGCCTGCCCGAATAGCAGGACGACGGCGAGCAGCCATCCTGCGAGGGCGAGCGCCAGCAGCCCGAGCGTGGTCGGCCGTCTCAGCTCGGAGCGGTAGTCGATGGCCATGGTCGCCTCGTTCAGGGGGAGAGTCCGCCCCATCAACGCCGCCGGATGAGGATCGATCCGGTCGCCTCGGGCCTCACGGGCAGCGATGCGCGCAGGCCGAAGTGGGTCTCATCAGCGCGGCATGCCGTTCCGCCTGAGCGCCTCGAGTCATCGCCCGCCAGCAAAATCCCGCCTCCCTGCCGGGAGGGGTGAGGGCGGCGTGTATCCGGAGCAGGCGAAGGTGGGGAAGGCATCCGCCCCGTGCGAGGCCTCGTCGTGCCGCGGCCGGTCCTTCCACACGCCTCGGCTCTCGTCCCACTCCTTCCTGTACGCCCGAAGCTGCCGCAGGCCCAAGCTGCAGCCCTCCTCGTCGAACTCCCACGCCCATCAACGCCGCGATCGCCTCGAGCTTGTTCCTCGGACGCTCCAAAATGGTGGGGTGGAACCCGAGGCTGCTCATCACCCCCTTGGTGCCGTCCTCCAGCCACAGGCTCTCGCGACCCCCGTCATGCGGGACGTAGTGACCCCCGAACGAGGCCCTGCGCCAACCAGGTCAGGGCAGCGACTTCCGCGCACAGAATGGATGAAAGCACTACGGCGTGGGCTGTAGCGGTCGCGTGGCCGCCCTGAACGAGGCCTTCGAGCACCGCGCCGATCAACCACTGGAGCAGAAACGCACTCGTGAAGATCAGCATGTTGAGCGCCGTGTTCACGCGCCCACTGATCTCGACTGGGAACGACCGAGCCAGGACCGCAAAATACAACGTGCTGCTCATGCCAAAGAACGCGAACAGCCCCCATAAGAGCGCGTCGGGCAGAAGCACCCCGATCACGATCCCGAACTGAACCAGCAGGTAGAGCACTGACCCGGTCACAGCGACGGTCAGGGCCGAGACGCCTCGACGCGCCAGCCGATCAGCGGCAAACCCCATTCCAAACGTGCCGAAGATGATGCCGGTCGTCGCAATCGCGAGAGTGTTCGCCGCCTGAGTGCGATCAAGCCCGTCCACATCTCGCAACCAGGCCGCCGCCCACAGGCCGTGGTAGGAGAGAAAACAGGCCTGGTTCAGCGTCGCGAGAGGCGCGAGGCGCAAGAACACCGGTTCCTTGAAGATCCTGAGTGCGCCAAGGAAGGCTGCGCCCCATGCCTGGCTGCCGCCGCGTGTCGGGGCATCGGGCACGACAAGGACAATGAGAGCGCCGACCGCGAGCGTCATGCCTGCGAGGATGAGAAACAGGCCGCGCCAGTCGGTGTAGGCCAGAGCGAACTCGACCGGTGCTGTCGCAATGACCGCACCGAGACCGCCCATGGCCAGGGTGGTGCCGTTGGCGAGCGGAAGGCGCTCGGGAGGCCACCATTGCACATTGGCCTTCAGCGCCGCCATCAGGCACGACGAGACCCCGAGGCCGATCAGGCCACGACCCATGGCAAGCGTGGTCGCGGTTTGGCCCACGCTGAACACAATGGCTCCCCCGGCGGCGAGCAGCAGGAGGGCGGCTTCGACCCGCCTTGGCCCGTATCGGTCGAGCAGAACCCCGAGGGGGATCTGGAAGGCTGCGAAGGTCAGGAAATAGGTGCTGGTGAGGAGCCCAACCTCGGCTGATCTCAGGCCGAGGTCGGCGGAGACCTCCGGGCCGATCACAGCGTTCACGGTTCTGTAGAGAAAGCTCAGGAAGTAGCCGAGCCCGAACGGAAGAAGCACTCTGGCGAGGATCGTACGAGAGGGGAGTGTGAAGTGGTCAGTCATGGATGCTGTGAAGCGAGAAGGCCCGCTAGCGAGAGCCTGCACGGCTTAGCTTGGCCAGCCTTGTAGCCGGTATGCTGAATCCCAGAACGCCCATTCGAGCTGGGTTGCTCGCGTAAACGCCGCATGCATCCGCTCACGGATCGCGGGTGAGGCTGCCTGCGCGACATCATCGGTCGCCTCGATGACCGCCTGGACAGCATGGTGGAACTCGTCGCTCGCGTAGGTATCGATCCAAGCTTGATACCGGTTTGGGCTCGCGGACCGGGCATGGATATCCCGCCCGACCTCTGCGTAGATCCAGAAGCAAGGCAGAAGGGCTCCGAGAACGACCTCATACGGTTCGGCATAAGCCGTAGCGAGAAGATACGAGACGTAGTGGTGGCAGGTCGGGGACAGGGGTGTTTGCGCGAACGTCTCCGGCGTAATCGCGAACTGCTCGAAGAACGAGCCGTGCAGCGCGCGCTCGACGACGATCGCCACCTCCGCAGCCTTGGCGAACTGGACGATGCGGTCAGGGTT
>JALYFY010000587.1 GCA_030777385.1 Pseudomonadota bacterium
GACGCGCCGTCCGTGTAGGTCTGAATGCGGTAGCCTTCCGCCTCGAGGGCGATGGAAACAGAGGTCAGAATGTTGCGATCGTCATCGACAAGGGCGATCGTTGGCATGAACTCTTCCTTAGCTTTACACGAACAACAGGCAGCGTTTCGTCTCGACCTGACAACGCAGGAGGCCCAAAAACGTCCCCAACTGCGCCTTTCTCGTGGCGTAAATATGGTTTCGGCCTGTCCCCCGACCAGGGGGTAAGCCATCATAGTGGGGTCTATCCCCGGCCGGTTCAACCGAAGATGAACAGCCTGGGACCATGACCGGAGCCGGTCGGATGCCCAGTGAGCCGCCGGAGCCCGTTGTCGGCGGTTTTCCCTCAGGCCTTTGTCAATCATACGAAAGAACCCCGCCAAACCCGGAAAAACTAAGCCGGCGAGCCTTTTCGAGCTCTGGTGCGGGGAAAAATAGAATGCCATGAAATGTCATCAGTTGACGACGCCGCCGGCTGACCTAAACAAGGTTCTATGTTCAAGCGAGGCGGTGAACCTTTGCCGGCAGTGTTTGACCCTACCCAAGTGACGACCATCGGACGGTGGCACATCCGGCCCCGCGATGACCGGCAACCAGGAGAAGTCTTCCGTGGATAATATCGGCGTCTTCAACAGCGCAAAGGGCGCTGAGGCCTTCGGCTTCCGCAATCTCAAACGGGTTTACTGGAACCTCGAAGCGCCCGCGCTCTACGAGCATTCCCTGACCCGGGGCGAGACCAAGCTCGTGCAGGGCGGTGCGCTCCTGGCCGAAACGGGCATCCATACGGGGCGCTCCCCGAAGGACAAGTTCGTGGTGCGCGACGACGCCACGGAAAGCACCGTCTGGTGGGACAACAACGGCTCGATCACCCCCGGCCATTTCGACACCCTGCTGGAAGACTTCCTGGCCCATGCCGAGGGCAAGGAACTGTTCGCCCAGGATCTCTACGGCGGCGCCGATCCGGCCTACCGGGTCAAGGCACGCGTCTTCACGGAATTCGCCTGGCATTCGCTTTTCATCCGCAACCTCCTGATCCGTCCCGAGCGCGGCGAACTCGCCGACTATGTGCCGGGAATGACCATCATCGACCTGCCGTCCTTCAAGGCGGATCCTGCCCGTCACGGCTGCCGCACGGAAACGGTCATCGCCTGCGACTTCAAGCGCAAGATCGTGCTGATCGGCGGCACGTCCTATGCGGGCGAGATGAAGAAGTCCGTCTTCACCTATCTCAACTACGTCCTGCCTTCGCAGAACGTCATGCCCATGCACTGCTCCGCCAATGTGGGCAATGCCAACGACGTGGCCGTGTTCTTCGGCCTCTCGGGCACCGGCAAGACCACCCTCTCGGCCGATCCGAACCGCGTCCTGCTCGGTGACGACGAGCATGGCTGGGGGCCGAACGGCGTCTTCAACTTCGAGGGCGGCTGCTATGCCAAGACGATCCGCCTCTCCCGTGAGGCGGAGCCCGAGATCTTCGCCACCACCGAGCGTTTCGGCACGGTGCTGGAGAACGTGGTGATCGACCCGCTGACCCGTTGCCCCGACTTCGACGACGCCTCGCGCACGGAAAACACGCGCTGCGCCTATCCGCTGGACTTCATCCCCAATGCCAGCGCCACGGGCCGCGCCGGCATTCCGAAGAACATCGTGATGCTCACCTGCGATGCCTTCGGGGTTCTGCCCCCCATCGCGAAGCTCACTCCGGCGGAGGCCATGTACCACTTCCTGTCCGGCTACACCGCGAAGGTGGCCGGCACGGAAAAGGGCGTGAAGGATCCGGAGGCCACGTTCTCCACCTGCTTCGGCGCCCCCTTCATGCCGCGTCATCCGTCCGTCTACGGCAACCTTCTGCGCGACCTCATCGCCAAGCACCATGTGGACTGCTGGCTCGTGAACACGGGCTGGACCGGCGGCAAGTACGGCGTCGGCCGGCGCATGCCGATCCGCGTCACACGCCGCCTGCTCACGGCGGCGCTGGACGGTTCGCTCTCCCGTGCGGATTTCCGCCGCGATCCCTATTTCGGCTTCGCGGTGCCCACCTCGGTGCCGGGCGTCGAGCCCCACATCCTCTATCCGGTGAAAACCTGGCAGAACAAGGCCGAGTTCGCCGAGACCGCCAAGCGCCTCATCGACATGTTCAACGAGAACTTCAAGCGCTTCGAAGGCCATGTGGATTCCGACGTGCGCTCCGCAGGGCCGCAGACATCGATTGCAGCCTGACGGTTCATCGTCATACTTGAAATAACAAACGGCGGCTCTCGGGCCGCCGTTTCGCATTGAGGTTCATGCAGGATGGACGTTCTCGTCATCGGAGCCGGCGTGGTCGGTCTCGCGGTAGCCCGGGCTCTCGCCCTGCGCGGCCATGGGGTGATCGTGGCCGAGGCCACCAGCGGCATCGGCAACGGGGTCTCCTCGCGCAACAGCGAGGTGATCCATGCGGGGATGTATTATCCTGCGGGCTCGCTGCGTGCGCGCCACTGCGTCCAGGGACGGAGGATGCTGTACGATTTCTGCGAGAGCCATGGCGTTCCGCATGCCAGATGCGGCAAGCTCATCGTGGCCACCAACGAACTCGAGCAGGCCAAGATCCAGGGCATCTACGAGCAAGGGCTCATGAACGGCGTGGAGGGCCTCTCCTTCCTGACCGGCAGCGAGGCGCAGGCGTTGGAGCCGAACCTCTCCTGCACGGGCGCCGTGCTGTCGCGTGAGACCGGGATCATCGACAGCCACGCCCTCATGCTGGCCTTCCAGGGCGATCTGGAGTCGGCAGGCGGCGCTATCGCGTTCCATGCGCCGGTCCAGCGGATCTCTCAGGATGGAGCGGCGTGGAACGTCACCGTCGGCGGCGCCGACCCGGCCGATTTCACCATTGACGCCATCGTCAATGCCGCAGGCCTCGGCGCGCAGGGCATTGCGCGGGCCACGGAAGGTTATCCCCTGGAGCGGGTGCCGCCCCTGGTGCTGGCCAAGGGCAACTACTTCGGCTGCCTCGGCAAGCCCGCCTTCTCGCGCCTGATCTATCCGGCTCCTGTCGATGGGGGGCTTGGCACCCATGTGACGCTGGATCTTGCCGGACGCATGCGCTTCGGGCCCGATGTGGAGTGGATCGAGCACGAGGAATACACGGTCGATCCGCGCCGGGCGGAAGGCTTCTACGCCTCCATCCGCCGCTACTGGCCGGGGCTGCCCGATGGAGCGCTGGTACCGGACTATGCGGGCGTCCGCCCGAAGCTCACGGGGCCCGGCGAGAAGGCCGCGGATTTCATGATCGACGGCCCGGCAGAGCATGGGCTGCCGGGGCTGGTGCACCTCTTCGGCATCGAAAGCCCGGGCCTGACCTCGTGCCTCTCGATCGCGGAGGATGTGGCTGTGAGGTTGGAGGCCGGAACGTAGCGGCGATCCCGGATCGGCTGCGCCGTCCGGGATGAAGCGTCTCATCACGCCCTGAAGAAAATCAGCGTCACGAGCAGGAAGGTCGGGATCAGGATGGCGCCCGACCACAGGAGATAGCCGAAGAAGCTCGGCATCTTCACGCCGCCTTCGCGGGCGATGGCATAGACCATGAAGTTGGGCGCATTGCCGATATAGGAGTTCGCCCCCATGAATACGGCGCCGGCCGAAACGGCCGCCAGGGTCGTGGCGCCTGCGGTCATCAGCTGCTGCGGGTTGCCGCCGGCGAGCTCGAAGAAGACCAGATAGGTGGGCGCGTTGTCGAGAAATGATGAGAGGGCTCCGGTGAGCCAGAAATAGGCGGCGTTGTCGGCGCTGCCGTCCGGGTTCGACACCAGGGCAACGAGAGGCGCGAACGCGCCGCTCGCGCCGGCCCGCAGGATGGCGAGCACCGGGATGATGGCGATGAAGATGCCGGCAAAGAGCTTCGCCACTTCCTTGATCGGCCCCCAGGAGAAGCCGTTCTCGATCCGGTTGGCCTTCGAGGTCAGCTTCAGAGAAATGACCGTGACGGCGATCATGATGAGATCGCGCAGGGCGTTGGCGATCTCGATCTCCGTGCCGAGCAGAGTGAAGCGGCCGAGATCGACGGTCGCGCTCATGAGGATGGCGGCGATGATGACGAAGATCAGCAGGAAGTTGATGCCGCCGGTGACGCGCACCGGGTTGTCCGGCGTGGGATCGGGCCGAACGCGGCCTTCCTTCCGGTAGACGGCCAGATCGATCACGTAGAACAGCGCGAGCAGGAGGCCGCTGGCAAAAAGGGTTTCGGGCAGAAGGTGCGTGGTGGTCCAGAAGAAATCCACACCGCGCAGGAATCCGAGGAAGAGCGGCGGATCGCCGAGCGGCGTGAGCGAGCCGCCGATATTCGACACCAGGAAGATGAAGAACACGATCACATGCACGTTGTGCCGCCGGTCGTCGTTGGCGCGCATCACCGGGCGGATCAGCACCATGGAGGCGCCGGTGGTGCCGATCAGGCTGGCAAGGCCGGTGCCGATGGCAAGCAGCACCGTGTTGGTGCCCGGCGCGCCATGAATGTTGCCGCGCACCAGAATACCGCCCGCCACCGTGAAGAGCGCAAGCAGCAGCAGGATGAAGGGGATGTATTCGAGAAACGCCGTGTGGACGAGGGCGTGGATCGCCGTCATAGGTCCTGCGACGACCGCCATAGGCACCAGCACCAGCAGCCCCCAGAGCGCCGCGATCTTGCCTTGGTGATGCTCCCAGAAATGAGGTGCCAGCAGCGGGAAGAGGGCGATGGACAAAAGGATACCCGCAAAAGGCAGCGCCCAGACCAAGCCGAGGCTTGCCCCATCGAACTCCGCCGCAAGGGCTGCCTCGGGCAGGAGCGTCAGGGCGGCAGTCAGCGCCAAAGTCGGCGCCAGGCTTGAAAGACGAAGCATGCTTTGG
Organism: Pseudomonadota bacterium; assembly: GCA_030777385.1. Classification (GTDB taxonomy): domain Bacteria; phylum Pseudomonadota; class Alphaproteobacteria; order Rhizobiales; family Beijerinckiaceae; genus Microvirga. The sequence continues at coordinate 4,882 of JALYFY010000587.1, forward strand.
GGTCCCCGAACCGGCAGGGCCGGCATCGTTCTTGAATGATCGTTCCCGAATGGTTGAGAAACGCTTTTATGGGAAGGGGCTTTCGGCTGCAACGGCGTGGCCGTTAACCGGCTATTCACCATAAGTCAAAGATAGTACAACATCATTACAAAGCCTTGCCGCGCTTGGGGGCCTGAAAACCGATGTGCCGCTTTCTTGCCTATCGGGGTGAGCCGATCTTCCTCACCGATCTGGTCTGTGCCCCGGCCCATTCGCTGGTGCACCAGTCTCTCCACGCGGTCGAGGCCAAGACCGAGACGAACGGGGACGGCTTCGGCATCGGCTGGTATGGCGAGCGCCGGGAGCCCGGCATTTACCGCGAGGTCCGCCCCGCCTGGTCCGACGAGAACCTGAGAAGCCTGTGCGAGCAGGTGCGCTCGAAGCTGTTCTTCGCCCATGTGCGCGCCTCCACGGGCACCTCGACCACCCGGGCCAACTGCCATCCCTTCTCTCACGGCCCCTACCTCTTCATGCATAACGGCCAGATCGGCGGCTACGGGCGCATCAAGCGCCGCCTTGAGGCCATGATCCCCGACGAGCTGTATGACCGCCGTCTCGGCACCACGGATTCGGAGGCGATCTTCCTTCTGGCGCTTGCCAACGGATTGTCCGAGGAGCCCGTCACCGCCATGGCTCGGACCCTGAAGCAGGTGCGACGCCTGATGAGCGATGCCAGCATCGAGGAGCCCCTGCGCTTCACCGCCGCCTTCACCGACGGCGAGAACCTGTGGGCCTATCGCTGGGCCTGTGACGCCAAGCCCCCGACCCTCTATTTCCGCGAGGACAACGGCAACCTGCTCGTGGTGTCCGAGCCCATCGATGACAAGACCAAAGGCTGGCGCGAGGTGCCCAAGGGCTGCAGCCTCGTGGCGACGAGCGGCAGCGTCACCGTGGAGTGCCTGAACGAAGCCATGGGCCGTTTGGCGGCTTGAGCCTTAAGGCGCGGAGATGTCTCCAGGCACGGCGGAGGCATTCTCATTGAACACCGCAAGCCTCGCATGGCGCCTGTGGGCCCGGTCGAGCCAGTCCAGGGCGACGGAGTGATCGAGGAAGAATTGCGCAAGGCGCCCTTCCTGTTCGGCTTTCAGGAACCTGGTGAGGGCCGCATATTCGATGCGCCTGTCCTCGACGGTCTGCAGGCTGCCGATCCGGTCCGCCGAATGTTCTTCGGCCAGGAAGTAATAGGCGGGGGCGAAGTCAGGGTGCTTCTCGATCAGGGCGTTGATCTTCGCCTTCCGCTCCGCGGCGCCGAACTGAAGGGCATGGACCAGCGTGGTTGCACGGGTTGGAGCATCCTCGTTCAACTCGGCATAAACCTGCCGCGCAACGGGCCGGCCCTCATGGGCCCGCACAAGAGCCGCATAGCGCAGGTGGGGGTCGATGAACTCCAACCCCATGCGCGCCAAGGTGTAATAGGCGCGGTGCGCCCCGATGGCCTCGCCCTTTGCCTCGAAGAGCAGGGCATTGTGGTACAGGCCTGACGCGGAATTCGGATCCTCGATCTGCCCGCCCTTCTGCGCAAGCCGTGAAAAGACCTCGACGGGATCCGCGGGCAGCAGAGGGACCCCGGCGGAGGGCTGGATCGGCGCGTCGCCTGCCAGCAGCCGCTCTGCCGGGTTTGCCGCACGCTGCCGGTTCGGGACAATGCCTCCGGTGGCGATCAGTACGATCAGGCAGGCGCTCGCCACCGACACGAGAGACGCCGTGGGAAGCGACGGCGGAGGGCGGGCCTGCTCCACCGGAGCACCCGTGCCGGGCCAAGCGATCGCGAAGGCATGAACTGGGGAGGGGATGTTCTTCACCTGCCTTTCGCCGAGATCGGTGAAGGGCATGGAGAGCTGGCCCGAAATCGCCTCATGCACGGCATGGGAGATGCAGATGCCCCCAGGGGAGGCGAGGGTTTCGAGCCGGGCTGCGATATTCACCGCCATGCCGAGAAGATCGTCATTGCGCTCGACCACTTCTCCGATTGAAATCCCGATGCGGAACTGCAGCCACCGGCTTGGCGGAAGGGCAAAGTTCTGGGTTCTCACGAACTCCTGCATATCGATGGCGGCCCGCGTGGCCTCCACCGCGCTCCCGAACTCGCACATGATCGAGTCGCCGGCGGTGTTGAAGATGCGTCCGCCATAATGAGCGATGAAGTCGTCCAGAACACTGCGGCAGGCCGTAAGCTGCCGCAGCGTCCCGTCTTCGTCCTCGGCGATCAGACGGGAGAAGCCGACCACGTCGGCGGCAAGGATGGCGGCCACCTTGCGCTTCACAGGGCATCGCCCCTGCTTTTGCAGGCTCGGGAGCTAACCTTTGATGGCACCTCGTATCCCGGCAAAATGAGGCCCTTCTTCTATTGTATGAAACATAATAACTATTATGCCTCACTAGAAAAGAGGGGTCTTTCAATATTCCTTCCGCAAAGGACCACCCGTTCCAGGGTCTATGCTCAGGGTCCAAATCTGGACGGGGCGAATAATTCCGCCCTCTTTGAACGGATTGCGTTGCGAACTCCCGAAATTGGCTTTGCTCGCGCGCTCTTTCCACTAGGGCACTGTGCAAGGCCGCGGCTCGCACTGTTCTTCAAGGCGTGCTTTGAGCCAGACGCTCCAGCGCCTCGCCGTCCAGCCGCATGTGCCGGTGGTGCAGATCGCGCATGCCGATGGCCTCATAGAAGCGGATGGCCGGGCGCTCTTCTTCGACGAAGAGTTCAACGCGCACCCAGCCCCGCTCCAGGGCGGTTCTCGCAACCGCACCCATGAGCGCCTGCGCTGCGCCCGTGCGGCGCTCCTCGGGCAGAACGTAAAGCGCGTGCACGATGCCCATGGGCTTGCCGCGCCATCCGGCATAGCCGCGGAAAAATGAGACGAAGCCTGCAGGCCTGCCGTCACGCTCGGCGATGAAGGCCTCGAACAGCGGATCGGGGCCGAAGCCGTCGGCCTCGATCTGTCGCACGGATGTCCAAGGCGCTTGGCCCGGAAGATGATCGTCGATCAATCCTGCAACGAAGCGAAAGATCGCCTCCGAGTCCGACGCGCGGGCGGGACGCACAACGAGTTTGGATGCTTCCATGTTTGAGGCTTCCGGCTCAGTGCGCCTCGTCCCAGTTCTGCGCCGCGCGCGACTCGACCGCCAGCGGCACCTTGAGAGACACGGCCGGGAAGGGCGCCTCCGTCATCACGCGCGAGATCACCGGAAGCGTTGCGTCGATCTCGTCGTCGGGGGCCTCGAACACCAGTTCGTCATGCACCTGCAGCAGCATGCGGGCGGAGAGGCGCTCGGCCTTGAGCGCATCCTCCATGCGGATCATGGCGCGGCGGATGATGTCGGAGGCGGTGCCCTGGATCGGCGCGTTGATGGCTTGGCGCTCCACGCCTGCGCGCTCGGAGGGGTTGCCCGACCTGATCTGCGGGTAGTGGCAGACGCGCCCGAACAGGGTGGTCACATAGCCCTTGTCGCGCACGAACTTCTTCGTCTCGTCGATATAGGTGCGAATGCCGGGGAAACGCTCGAAATACTGCTTGATGAACGCGGAGGCTTCCTGGTTGCCGATGCCGAGGCGCACGGCGAGCCCGAAGGCCGAGATGCCGTAGATGATGCCGAAATTGATGGTCTTGGCCTGACGGCGCAGATCCGAGGTCATCTGGTCGAGGGGCACGCCGAACATGGCGGACGCGGTGGCCGCGTGAATGTCGACACCGTTGGCGAACGCTTCCTGCAATTGCGGGATGTCGGCGATGTGGGCCAAGAGCCGCAGCTCGATCTGGCTGTAATCGGCCGAGATGATCTTGTGGCCCTCCGGCGCGATGAAGGCGCGGCGGATCTTGCGGCCCGCTTCCGTGCGGATCGGAATGTTCTGCAGGTTCGGCTCTGACGAGGAGAGCCGCCCCGTGGTGGTGGCGGCCAGCGAGAACGAGGTGTGCACGCGCTTGGTCTCGGGATGCATGTGCTCCTGCAGGGTATCCGTATAGGTCGACTTCAGCTTCGAGAGCTGGCGCCATTCGAGGATTTTTTCCGGCAGCACGTGGCCGGCCTGGGCCAGCTCGTCGAGGAGCGTCGCGGGCGTCGCCCACTGGCCAGACGGCGTCTTCTTGGCGCCGGGCAGGCCCATCTTGCCGAAGAGGATGTCGCCGATCTGCTTCGGACTTCCGAGCGCGAACTTTTCGCCCGCCATCTCGTGGATCTCGTCCTCGAGGCGTGCGAGCG
>JALYFY010000588.1 GCA_030777385.1 Pseudomonadota bacterium
CGGCCGCGGGCGACCACATTCTTTGCTGCGCAGGCGGCAGCGTGGTCGGACCGGGAGGGGTTCCGCTGACCTATGGGCATGAAGACCGCGGCTACAGGAACGGCCCCTTCGCGGCCATCGGCGACACCGCGCTGGCGCCCAGGCTCGACCTGCCCGTCTCAGCCACGGCTGCCTAGAGCCTCCTTCAGGTCGCCGGGGGTCATCATCTTCAGCCGAACGCTGCCGGCTTCAGGTCGGCGGGCCTGAACGACGCCCCTGATGGAAGCTCCTTCCATCTTAAGTGGAAGGGCCTGTCGCTCATCTGCCAGAAAGAACCGCGCGTACAGAGATTGTTAGGGTTGATGGCCGTAAGGTCCGAACCTCGATAGAAGCCTTTCGGCCTGACATGGCCGGATTGTCCCCTGTCCCATGCGAGGAGATAGCCCATGCGCTCCCGATCCAGATTTCTTGCAGCCGCCGCTTTTGCCGCCCTTCTCGGCGCCCTGCCCCTGCAGGCCTCCGCCCAGACCGTCCAGCGCGCTTATGTGACCAATCCCGGCAGCCCGGACTCGTTCAATTCCAACGAGTTGGTCGAATCGGGCCACCAATTCTTTGGCTCGGCCTCCCGAGGCCTCGCCCTTGCCATGCAGGAGGCCATCCGGCGGTGGGGCGAGCCCAACGGCTACATTCTCGGCCAGGAAGCGTCCGGCGCCTTCTTCGGCGGGCTTCGCTACGGCGAAGGCAAGCTGTTCACCCGCAATGCAGGCGATCGCCGCATCTTCTGGCAGGGCCCGTCCCTCGGCTTCGACGTGGGAGGCGAAGGCGCCCGCACGATGATGCTGGTCTACAACATGCCCTTCACGGACGCGCTCTATAAGCGGTTCGTGGGCCTTGACGGCTCCGCCTACTTCATCGGCGGCTTCGGCGTGACGGCCGCGGCGGCGGACGAGATGATCGTCGTCCCGATCAGGGCCGGCGTCGGCGCCCGCCTGGGGGTCAATGTAGGCTACCTGAAATTCACGCCCGAGCCGACCTGGAATCCCTTCTAGGAGTTCTTGAGGGCCCGAGGCGTTTCCGGGCCAGTGGAAACGCCTCGTAAATGCGCTACAAAGGGCGTCTGGAGCATCACGGCTCCCGAAAGCTGCGCAGGCACAAGACACGGTGCTTGAGCGTTACCGGTCAAGCACCTTGGAGTTGGCGTCCGCGTGGTCCAATCCGTCATGATCTTTGCGCTGGGGTTCGTCGCAGCAACCCTCATCGCGCTTCTCATCATTCCTGCCATCAATGCCCGGGCGGAGCGCCTTGCTCGCCGTCGGGCCGAAGCGCTTTTCCCCATGTCGATCTCGGAATTGACGGCAGAAAAGGACCATCTGCGTGCGGAATTCGCCGTCCTGCAGCGACGGATCGAGCGCAAGGCCGAGGAAGCCCTGGCGGTCAAGCACGAGAGCATGGAGGAACTGGGCCGACGAGCCATCCGCATCGAGGCCCTGGAGGCAACCCTGGCCGAGCGGGATCGGACGGTCTCGCAGCTCGAGGGAACGCTGGCTGATACCCAGACCCGGCTGGCCGCCGCCGAGGAGGAGCTGGCCCAGACGAAGATGTTCCTGTCCGGCACCCGCGAGACCCTCACGGCCCTTGAGAATGCTCACCGCGCAACCCTGAATGAATTGTCCAATACCCGCATGGAGTTGGAGCTGACCCAGCACGACCGCTCGAAGACGAAGACCGAGCTTCTCCATGCGGAGGAAAAGCTGGCCCGCCTGGAGACGGAGTTTGCCGATACGGAGCAGCGGCTCTCGAATGCCTTGAGCGATCTCGACGCCAAGCGCATCACCATCTCGGATCTTGAGACACGCCTGATGACCCAGACGGCCCGCGGCAACGATTTCGAGCGCGCTTTGGGCGAGCGCCACAATGAGCTTTCGGATGAACGCCTGCGCCTGGCGGAGCTGGCCAGAAGCCTTGCGGCCGAACAGGAGCGCGGGCTCATCCTGGAGCAGCGGATTCGCGAAATCGAGAGCGAGCGGGACGAGGCGCAAACCCGCCTGACCGGCCTGGAGAGCTCAGAGGGTCAAAACGACGAGCTGCGCCGCCAGATCTCCGAGGTGGCCGCCCAGATCATGAGCAACGGCAGCGATCGCCCGCAAAATAACAAGCCTCACGAGAACATCGCCGCTCGCGACAACGGAAACCCCCGCGAGAATGGCAAGTCCCGCGAGGGCAAGCGGCGCAGGTCGGCGGGGAAGTAAGGTTTCGCTTCGCCTTACCTCTCTCCTGCCATTAACAAACTACTTTGGATCCACCTGTTGATTTCCAGTACCGCCCGGGGGCCGGATGACTGGTGTCGTGCCGGTATCAGGTGCCGGCACGGCGATATCAGGAGAGATATTCTCCGGCGGCCGGATCACGCCATCGGTCCGCTCCAGCTTTTCGCTCAAGGTATTGGTCGAGCCGGTTGCGGCGGGACCATTGGTCCCGGACAGATTGCTATCGGGCTCGATCTTCTCGGCCGGCATCTGGCTCGGCGCAGGCATGTTTGGCGCCTGCTGGTTCAGTACCCCAGGGTTCTGCGCCAGGGCAGCCGTACTGAGGCCGGCTGCCAGAATCGTAGATAGGACGAGCACTCGCTTCATGGGTCGCTCCTTTGGAAAGGCAACGGGCGACCTCTAGGCAGGTTCCGACAAGCTTACTCGGCAGCCATGGCAGGCGCGGACGCCATTTGCAGGTAAAGCTCACGCAGCCTCCCGGTGATCGGGCCCGGCCTGCCGTCGGCTACGGGGCGGCCGTCGATGGACACCACCGGCAGGACGAAATTGGAGGCGCTGGTCAGGAAGGCCTCGGCGGCCTCATAGGCCTCCTCAACCGTGAACCGGCGCTCCTCGAGAGCAATTCCTGCTTCCTTGGAGAGCTGCAGCAACGACCGGCGGGTGATCCCCGGCAGGATGGCATGGGAGAGCGGGCGCACAACGATGCTGCCGTTCCGGGTGACGATGAAGGCGCTCGATGAACCGCCCTCCGTCACGAAGCCATCCTCCACCATCCAGGCCTCCTGGGCGCCGGCTTCCTTGGCAGCCTGCTTGGCAAGAACCTGGGCAAGCAGCGAAATGGATTTGATGTCCCGCCGCTCCCAGCGCAGATCGGGCACGGTCACGACGGCGATCCCTGTCTTGGCCGCCGGGGCATTGGCGATTGGCTTGGCCTGGGTGAACATCGCCACGGTCGGGCTGGCGTTCTCGGGAAAGAAGAAATCGCGCTCGGCCACTCCGCGGGTGACCTGGAAGTAGATGAACCCTTCCGTCATGCCGTTGCGGCGGGCGATCTCCTCCTCAAAGGATGTCCACTCGGCCCTCGTGTAAGGGTTCGGGATCCGGATCTCGCTCAAGGACCGTTCCAGACGCTCCAGATGCGCCTCATTGTCGATCAGCCGTCCGTCGAGCACGCCCACCCCCTCATAGACGCCGTCCCCGAACAGGAAGCCCCGGTCCATGAAGGGTACCTTGGCGTCTTCGACCGGAAGGAAAGATCCATTCAGGAACACGATGCGGGACATGGGAACTCCAGAGGCGTAATCCAACCGAACCAAGCTTGACCTATAGGCAGCCGCGTTGCCCGATCTATATGCCTAGAGCATCGGACCCAAAAGTGGATTTGCACTTTCGGGATCAATCCGATGCTCCATTCTTTGAACGGCGTATCGTGCGGACCCAGCGGGCCGCGCTAGGAAAACCGGATCCGCTTTTCCGCACGATGCGCTGGGGGCACCTGCAGCTTGAAGCCGATAGGTAAACCCATCATGCCATCAGCGCCACTTTTCATTCCCGCAATCCTGTCGTTGCTGTTGATGACCTCCTCCGTCGCAGCAGCCTCGCTGCGCCCCCAAAGCTGGTTCAACCAGCAAGGTTACGTCACGCCGGCGGGAAACCGCATCATCGCCTGTCACGGCTACGGATGTTCACGACGCTTGACGATTTCCGTGGAAGGAGCCTGGCTCGGTCGCGCCAGGTTGGCCCTGAAAGGCGGCCAGGGCTCCCCGGAGGCGGAGAGGCGGGCCCTTGGCGATGTCATCAAGGCGTATACGGCCTATCTGGCAGCATCGTTCGGTGGAAAGCCGGATCATCCGGGCTCGCCTGCGCAGATGTCGGGCGTCAACGGTCAAATGGATTGTCTGGATGAAACCGCCAACACGACCAGCCTGCTGCTGGTGCTGCAGGATCAAGGCCTATTGACCCATCATGTTGTGGAGCACCCGGAGTCGCGCGGGTTCTTCTTCGATGGGCGCTACCCGCATTTCACGGCCGTGATCGCCGAGAAGCGCACAGGCACAGCCTGGGCTGTGGATCCCTGGGAGAAGGCACCCGGTCAGAGGCCGGAAATCCTGCCGCTCAGTCAATGGCGGCAGGATTCCTAGAAGCTTCGGTTGAAGCTTTGATCGCCAGCAGGCTTACTTCAGGTGCTGAGCGAGGTGCTTGTTCATCTCGAACATCGTCACCTTGGGCTTGCCGAAGATCGGCTGCAGCTTGTCGTCCGCAATGATCTCGCGCTTGTTCTCAGGATTCTGAAGGTTGTTCTTCTTGATGTACTCCCACATCTTGCTCACAACCTCGCCACGCGGCAGGGGGTTCGAGCCTACAATGGCGGCCAGCTCCTTGGACGGCTGCAAGGGCTGCTGAAGAGCATTGGGCTTGGAACCAGCAGCCTTCTTGGCAGCCGGCTTGGCTGCAGCCTTCTTCGCACCGGCTTTTCCGTCTGTCGTCTTGGTCGGCATGTATTCCTCCGGGAATGGTGTGGGACAGCTTGTCGACAGCCCTGAACCAGGCCCGAGAAGCTCATTGACCAACCTTCTGTCGGACAGACCAAGGAGCGTTCGCAGCCCCCGGCCCTGATAGAAGGTCAATTCCGGCAGAGCTTATGTCCGCTCAGCGCAGTCAGCAAGATAGAGTTCAGGAATTTAGGCTGTTTTCGGAAACGGCAGGATTTTCGCCGCCTGATCCACAGAAATCTGGTTATCCAAGACCGCCCGGTGATATCGTTTCGTCCGCTCGGCAGCGGACTCCACATGGGATACGATGGCCTCATTGGGACAAGGCTTTGCAAGGAATGCCGCTCCAGGCGGCAGATCCCCCTGAGAGGGCCATCGCCTGCCTGACATGATCAGAATTTCGGTCTCGGGCCAGGACTGGTAGACCCGATGCGCGAGCTCGTAGCCGTTGCAGCCAATTGGCATGTCCACGTCAGTCAGGAGAATGTTGACGGGAAGACCCGCCTCCAGAAGGACAAGGGCCTCGGCAGCGTTGGCGGCTTCAACAACCTTGAAGCCTGCATCTTCAAGAAGCTCCGAGACAAAAAGACGAATGAGGGGCTCGTCTTCAACCAAAAGCACTGTGGACTGGTCGGCAGGCATCGGCTTCTTGACTCGCTGGCAGAATACCCACCAACTAATCCAAAACGGTTTGGTTCCGTGGCGGCAAAAATATTCTGCCAAGCTTCAGAAGGTTCTAAGCGAGGGCTTGCCGCCTCTCCACGTGGTGAGCCAACCCTTCAGTGGCGATGTTCTTCAATTTGGCCTCGATCTCGAAGTCGGACCAAGCCAAGTGGCGCATCACCAGATCATTGATTGCCTCATTCCACATCAGATCCGAATGAGCGCGCAGGTCCTTGGGCTTAAGCCCTGCACCCACAAGAGCATCAAAGTCCGGCAGAGTCCGGATGTCATGGTCCGACAGCAGGTCTTCCCGGGAGACGCTCACATGGCTGACGGGTCTTACGCCCCGCCAAGAGTCGATGATCAGCGCGATCCTTGGATCGTCAGGCTCGATGTACTCGCCGCGGCTCATGATCCAATGATGATGAAGATCGAGCACGAGGGCCACGTCGTCCACGAGCGGCAGCAGGTCGTCCAGGCCGAAGCTGACCTCGTCGTTCTCGATGGTGATCAGGTTGCGGGCCGTCTTCGACAAATGGGCAAGACCGCCCCGGATGCCCTCGGCCCCCAAGGCTTTCGCGCCCCCATGAATGTTGATGTGCGCTCCATGGGGATGCCACCCCTCGCCGTAGCCCATGAGTGCCATGACCTCGACGTGATACTCGAACTCCGCCAGGCCATTTGCGGCAGCCGAAGGATTGGCTGAGGCGATAACGCAGAACTGACCAGGGTGCATGCTGAGCCGAACATCGCTCTCGCGCGCGAAGTGGCCGGCCTCTGCAAGCTTGGTTTCGATCAGGCGGCGCAGGTCAGGATCGCGATAAAACTCCCGGCAGGCCGGATGAGTGTAGCCGGGGAGCAGATCGCTGGACAGGCGGTGCAGCCGCTCGAGCCTCGGACGGGTGGCCACATGCGCGATCTGAAGCCGAAAAGCTTCAAGGTTGTGGGCGACGACGGCGGCAAGCTTGTCATAGGCAGCCTTCGGCTCAAGACGGCCGAGATACGCCATCGTCACCGTAGACGTGTTCATCTCCCGCGCAGCACGGGCATCGCGGTCTTCGGGAATGAATTTGCAGCAAAAGCCAAACCGGGGATCATGCATGATGGAGAAATACATTCGCGCGACGAAGGCAGGTTCTCACGCTGGTTGAGACATGAGCCACGATCAATGGCAGCCCAAGGGTCCCAAAGCAATATCTCCTACGGACTGGAGCAACGTACGCTCCTCGAAAGGCTTCGAGATGAATGCGGCCTGACGGAGAGGAGCAGGCACATCGGACGGCCGCGAGGCCGACACGAAGGCAAAGGGAACATGCCGCTCCAGAAGAGCCTCGGCGACCCCGAAGCTCTTGCCGCCGATGACGTCGATATCCAGCAGAGCGCAATCGAAGCGATCGTCCAGATGCTCATAGGCCTCCAGGACGGAACTGACGACACCAACAACCACGTGCCCCTCATCCTCAAGGATCGCCTGCAGATCAAATGCAATAGAAGGATCATCTTCTAAAATCAGGATACGCACAGCAAACCCCATTATCGATCCTTCAGCAGGATCAACTTCCAAGCCGAAAGCCTTCTTTGGAAAACGGGAACTTTGTCCCAGCACAAAGCCAACAAGTTTGAATGGCTGGAGTTCCTAAGTTCTTCAGGGCTGCGAGAACTTTGAGGTTTCAAGGTTAAGGACAGCCGCAGAAGCACCACGGCGGGTCTTGCCTTGCTGAGATTACCCCTTGAAATCAAAGGCACCCATTCCCATCTCATGTTCAAGCTGGTGGCGCAATCGCCCGCCAGACACGGTCACGATGCCGAGATGATGACGCCGGATGTACGCGCATCATTTCGCCGTGGCCGTTATTGTTTTTGCTAGACGCGTCGATGCAGCAGGCAGTCCCAAGCTCTTGATGTAAGCTCAAAGAAAAAGCGCCGGTTTGCACCGGCGCTTTTCTCTTATGACAGCCTTGGAAAGGTTAGTGGCGGTTGGCATCCCGCTGGCCGCCGCCAAACTCGCTCTCGTGACGGCTGAACTGCGCCTCGTCGCCATTGAACGTCTCTTCGACGTATTCACGGCCGCGGCTGGCAGCCTCACGGGCATAACGAAGGCCCTGGTTGCGAACCTCGTCGGCCCACTCGCCGAACATTTCGTTTTCACGACGGGTCCGGGGCAGCAGGGCACCCAGGAGCAGGCCGGCGGCAAGGCCAACAAGGCCAACCACCATCGGGTTCTCGGACACGTAGCTCTGCATGCTGCCGCGCGCATTGCCGTAAGCCCGCGTGGAACGGCCGCCCATCTGGTTCATCCGGCGGCGCTGCTGGCCATAGGTGTCGGATGCCCAATCGGTGGCACGCTCATAGGTATCGCGCGCCCATTCGGAGGCGCCTTCATAGACATCCTCTGCCTTCTGGCGCACCTGCTCGGTTGCCTGCTGAGCCTTGTCGGCCACGCCGCCCTGGCCCTGCGCATTCTGCTGCGAGGACTGGCCTGACCCCTGACCCTTGGACTGGCTGGCGCCCTGACCGGCGCCCGTTGCCCCGGAACCCTGGCTCGTCGCAGGCTTTGCATCATGGGCATGAGGCATCGGAGCCTCGCCGATATTGCCCACCGAAGTTCCAGCCGAGACCTTGCCGGCCGAACCGGTGTCCGCGCCGCCGCTCTGCTTGTCTGCTCCCGGCTTGCCGGGTTCGTTCTTTGTGTTTGCCATGAAAAGCTCCTGTTCAGTTCATCAAATGCGGGGATTCACGCCGGGGCGCTCGAACATTCCATCCGAAGATTGCAGCGGAGCTGCTCCTGCCGAAGACTGCAGCGGAGCCGTCCCCGAACCGTAGAGGCGGGCATCCTCCGCCTCCATCAGCAGGTGTTCTTCGGTGATGAGATCCTCATCGGCTGCGATGATCCGAACCCTCTGACGGGATACGGTGGCCGAGCGGCCAAGACGGTAGGCGAGAAGCCCGACGCCCAGGGCGATCAGCATGACAGGAACCGGGTTGCGTTTCACCGTTTCCAGAACCCTGTCGTAGAGGGGTCCATACGGCCCGTTGCGGGCCGTACCGAGCATGTCGTCGACAACGCCAGAGACTGTCATCTTGTCTTGGAGACGATCGATTGTGTGATCGAGCTGAGCGCGGCTGCGCTCGATATCCTGCTCCAACTCCTGCAAGCTCTGTGTCGTCATCATGTACCTCTTTCGGACAGGACTTCCGCATCGCGCTTGAGCGAACGCATCGTCCTCTGCGGCGTGAGCGAGGACGAGGTCATGGCGCTGCGTCCCCACAGTCCAAGACCAACGGCGATGAGCGCCAGCACACCGCCGACAATGAGCGCCGCCAGTGCCTCGGAGTCGACGACTGTGGCCAGCCACTCAACCAGCGATTCCGTCAGCAGCATCACGGCCGCGATAGCGAAGATCGCCGCTACCACGACCAGGGCGAGCCCCAGGAAAAGCGTCTTGATGTTCTGGGTCACCTCAGTCCGGAAAAGGGTGAATTCCTTCTGCGCAAGATCGGTCGATTCGCGCAGAGCCTCGCCGACGAGTCCCTGGATGGTTTGGTTGCCGTTGCCTTGCATGGCAGCCCCCGTCAGGTACTGGCCTTGGCGCGCGAGCGCTGGCCCTGTCGTGAACGGCCTTGGCCGCCTTGAGCCATGTTGGCGCTCATGCGGTCATGCCGCATATCCTCGGCTGTGCTCTTGATGAAGCGGGCGGTCAGGAAGCCCACGGCCACCGTTACCGCTGCCACCGTTGCCGGACGGCGACGGACCACGTCTTCGAAATCGTTGAAGAAGTCCGCGAAGGTCCGATCCCTGATCGAATCCGCAAGCTGCTCCAATCCCTCTGCCGCCGTATCGACAACAGCACGGATGTTGGGCCGCTCGTCGAAGGAATGGGTGGCCTCCCTCAAGGAGGTCGCGAAATCCGCCACCGACTGCGCCACGTCGTCCTTGCGCCGGTCGACGTAATCCGTCGCCTGCTCGCGCGCAGAGTCGATGAAGTACCGGCTACGCTCCACGGCAGCGCCTGCAATATCGCCGACGTCGCCCTTCAGCGCATCCCAATCCTCGTTGCCGGCATCCTGCTGTCTGTTGGTGTTTTGCTGTCCCACGCCCATGGTCAACCTCTCTCAATCGTGAGGGAGTAACCATTAGAAGCGCGGCAGGTTCCGAAGGTCCCAAAACCAGTCGGCTCCAGGGGGTTGAGCGCTCTTTTCCGGGCTTGGCCTGGAGCCTTCGCAAGCCTTAGACCGCAGATGCCAGCCAATCGACCAGATCGGCAACCTTCCTGCGGGCCTCGTCGTCCTTCAGCCGCAGGAAGCCGCGGACCAGCCGGTCGCTTTCGGGCCTGGTCAGAAAATCGGCCACCAGACTGTCGTCGGAGAAGCCTCCCGCGCGTAGCCCAGGCAGCCCTTCGAAGAAGAACTCGATGCTTACATCCAGGATTCCGGCAATATGGAGCAGGCGGCTTGCGCCAATGCGATTGACGCCCTTTTCGTACTTTTGAACCTGCTGGAAGGTCAGGCCCAAGGCATCCGCGAGTTTCTCCTGGCTCATACCCAGCATGACCCGCCTGGCCCGGACCCGGGTGCCGATATGCTTATCGATCTGGTTGGGAGACTTCTTTTGCAAACACCGCTCCTGCCTTTGGCCCACAATGTGCTTTTATGCCACTTTCAAAACTTTTGGTAGCATAGTTATTATATTCACCTTTAGATTGAAGACCCGGCAGGAGGTGTCTGTGAGCGGCCGCAGCCTTGACCATTCGACAGAAGCGTTCGAATTTATCGAGCAGTTGGACAGCCTGGCAACGCCTCAGGATATTATCGACGCCATGGAGCGGGCTTTTGCCCGTTTCGGATTCGAGAACTTCATCATGACAGGGCTGCCGCATCCGGATCAGCGGATCGAAAGCTTGGTGCTGCTCAAGAAGTGGCCTGCCGACTGGTACAACCGCTATACCAAAAATGATTATGACCGCCACGATCCCATTATCCGCCTCTGCCGCCAAACCGTTCAGCCCTTCGAATGGGCTGAAGCGCCTCATGATCCGGAGACTAATCCCAAGGGCCTAGAGGTCATGAATGGGGCGGCAGCCTTCGGCATGCGGCAGGGCTATTGTCTGCCAATCCACGGATTGAATGGCTTTGAAGCCTGCCTGTCCATGAGCGGCTCCCATCTCGACCTGACGCCTCAAGCCAAGCCCGCCATTCACCTGATGGCTATGTATGCCTTTGAGCGAACCCGGCTGATCCTAGCCCCGTCCCAGCGCCCTAATCCGCTGACGGCTCGAGAACAGGAAACGCTTCGCTGGGCTGCCCTGGGCAAGTCGGCAGCCGACACAGGTGAGATACTCGGCGTCACGGAAAGAACCATTACGGCTCACATCAGCAGCGCCTGCCATAAGCTGAACGCGTCCAACAAGACCCATGCGGTAGCCCGAGCGCTCCAGCATCGCCTCATTGGCATGTGACGTATAAGCACCTGTAATTTCTTACAATATTCAAGATCCATCCATTGTGGACACTGCCTCCGACAAACCGGAGAGTATGGGGTTATGACCTCGATTCAAGTCATTACCAGTGAAAACAAGACCGACCGCGCAGACATTCTCGACCAGTACTTTCGCTTAAGACATCAGGTTTTCGTAGGAGAACGAGGATGGCTCGACCTCAAACGGCCGGATGGGCGAGATGTGGATGCTTATGATAATGACAGCGCAGTTTATCTGATCGCCATCGACGGGGAGCGGGTCATCGGAGGCTTGCGTCTTTATCCGACGCTTCTGCCTCACATGATCAGCGAGTCCTTTTTCCATCTCGTGAAAGAGAGGGGTGTCCTGACAGGATCCACCATCCTCGAATGTACGCGATATTTCATTGTCAAGGATCGGCGTACTGGCCGAACGGATTGCCGCCTTCTGGCAGCCTTTCAGCAATTTTGCCTTGAGGAGGGCATCACGGAGGTGACTGCCGTCATCGAGATGTGGTGGCTGCCGCGCTGGCAGCAGGCCGGCTTCAAGGTGCGTCCCCTGGGCCTGCCGACCGTGATCGAGGGCCAGCCCTGCATTGCGGCCTCGATCCAGATTTCCCAAGGCAGCCTGGATCATGTCCGCAGGCTGGCGGGCCTGCGCGGCTCATGCCTTGTCCGCGATGCCCGGATAACACCTATTCTCGATCGGATCCCCTATGTCGCTGCCTGACGAGAGCCATCCTGTCACCTCCTTCGTGCAGGAAGAGATGATCGAGAACCTGGCCCAGACCATGACCCAATTCCTGGCTCAGTGGCCGCCGGTCGCGCGCCTGAGGCTGCTGGCCTTCATGCATCTGGTCGAGCAACCCGAGACCATGAAAGCTCTGCTGGAAGTTACCCCATCCGGATCCCTGCGCCTGACCCTGGATACCGACGTTACTCCTGGGCGCACCCACTAGCGTATAGGCCCTAGAAGAAACAGGCTCCGCGCCTTTGACAACGCGGAGCCTGTGCTTGGATGCAGGCTATCAGGCAGCCTTCGTATTGACGCGAGCCTCTGCAAGTTGCGTCAGCAGCTGATCGGTCTTCTTCTCTTCCTGCAGGTTCTGGTCGAGAAGCTTTGCGGCATCGGCCATGCCAAGCTCCTGGGCCCAGGTCTTCAGGGAGCCGTAGCGGGTGATTTCATAGTGCTCGACGGCCTGAGCGGCCGCGAGGATGCCGGCATCAAGCGCCTCGCTCTCGGCGAAGTCTTCCATGACTTCCTTGCCTTCCTCGATGATGCCGTTGATGGCCTCGCACTGCACGCCACGCGCCGGCTTGCCGAGCATCTCAAAGACCTGCTCAAGGCGCTCGATCTGTCCCTGCGTCTCTTCGCGATGGGTCTCGAAAGCCTGCTTCAGCTCCTCCGACTCGGCCGCCTTCGCCATCTTCGGCAGCGACTTCAGGATCTGCTTCTCGGCATAGTAAACGTCCTTCAGGGTATGAAGGAACAGGTCGTTCAAGGTTTTTTCCTTGGCTGGCATCGTGACAACTCCTTTGGTTGAGCGTGGACTCAACGATGGCCAAGGTTGGAGGTTCCTCGCAAGGGAAGGCTTAAACCTATGGAGGGGAACAACACTGCTTTGCGTCGCGTTCGGCCCAGGCAAATCAAGGAGAACTGACGTGGCGAACATGATTTCTGCCAAGACCGGAGCGCTCATGAGCGGTGAGCCCAATCTCAGCACCACGGAGCGCAGCGTCTACATGCTGGCAGGCCTCGGCCTTGCGGCTGCAGCAGCCAAGCCCCGCCCCAATCCGCTCCTCAACATTCTGGCCCTTGCGGGCGGGTCGTACCTGGCATGGCGCGGATATGTGGGCAACTGCCCCGTAAAGGCCGCCTTGATGAGCTCCCACGGGAACGACCGCATCTCTCATCACGGCTAAAAGCAAAGGGGCTACAGCTTCGGCTGTAGCCCCTTATGCAAGACGCCGATGGCGTGACTGTTCAGTAGGACGACGTCGAACGGCGCCCAGCGATCAGGCCATAGATGAAGAGCACGATGATGGCTCCGACAACAGCGCCGATGAAACCTGCCCCCTCATCCGCCCGGTACCAGCCGAGAGCCTGTCCGAGATAGGTCGCCAACACGGCGCCGATGATGCCGAGAATGGTCGTCATGATGAAGCCGGACGGCTCGTTCCGGCCGGGCATGATCCACTTTGCGATCAGACCAGCCACGAAGCCGATGATGATGGTCCAGATGATGCTCATGAGATAGTCCCTGTCAGTGTTGCCTCAACATGGAACGCATATCCTCAGCTAAGGTTGCGGGCAGCCGGCGTTCCAGCCCCGAATTTTTTCATGATCTTGCCTTAGTTGAGGTGAAGGCTTGTGCCGCCCATGTGGAGGCAATTGCTATGGATATTCCAGGAAGCCGATGGACCTACGAGGCCGTGCAAGCCTTGCTGTCCCTTGCCAGGGAAGGCGTTCCGGTATCGGTGATCAGCCTGAAGCTGAAGCGCTCGGTGACGGAGGTTCGAGCCAAGCTCGATGACCTCGGCGTTACGCCGACGGCGGAGGTTTGAGACCGCAATAAGAGCAGTTCCGACGCGGCTCCGCTGCGCGAAGACGCGGCTTAGAACCTTTATGGTGCTTGCAGCAGTGTAAGGAAAATGGCGCGCCCGAAAGGATTCGAACCTCTGACCCCCAGATTCGTAGTCTGGTGCTCTATCCAGCTGAGCTACGGGCGCTTGGTCGGCAGGTCGTTGCGGGAAGCAACGTTGGCCGAGGCCGGTGACATAAAGGGATCTGGTGCCGTTGGCAAGCCTCTTCCTGCATAAGATTTGCCGAAAGCGTCAGATTGCTTCCCGGAGCGAGGACCGATCCGGGATCGTGATCTTGAAGCAGGTTCTGCCATGGCCCTCATGGAGGGCGATCGTTCCGCCATGCAACTCAACAAGCTCCGCCGCAATCACCAGACCCAGGCCCGTCCCGCCCTTTTGGCCAGAACCCTGGAACGGCGTGAAGAGGTTGGCTCTTGCCCGCTCAGGAATGCCCGGGCCGTTGTCCTTGACCAGAATGACAACCGCGTTCCCTTCCCGGGCGGCACTCACGTCGATGCGCGGCCTGCCCTCTGAAGCCCCCGCTTGGCTCAAAGCCTGGACTGCATTGCGCACCAGGTTCACCAGAACCCGTGACAGCTGATCGCTGTCCGCATCGACCATCAGGTCCTCGGGCACATCGGCCGCGAAGGCGATGCCGACCTCCGGCGCAAGATCCGTCAGGTTGGAGAGTTCCGCGATCAGGGGGGCCAGAGAGATGAGCCGCCGCTGCGGCAGGGGCTCGGTCGCGCGGCCATAGGCAAGGGTCGTCTCGCAGAAGGCGATAGCCCTGTCGAGGGTGCCGACCAGCCGCGGCGCGATCCGCTGCACGGACTCATCCGTAACGCGGTCTAGGCGGTCGGTCAGGAGCTGAGCCGTGGTGAGCATGTTGCGAAGCTCATGATTGATCTTGCTCACCGCAAGACCAAGCTGCGCCAGACGGCGCTTCTGGCGTAGCTCGTCGGCCAGGGTGGTTTCCATGCGGGCCAGCGCCTGCTCGGCCAAACCGATCTCGTCGACCCGATCCGTGGGCCGGATAACCCGCGAGGCATCCTCCGGATTGCTGGAGAATTCCGCAATGTTGCCGGTGAGCCGCCGCACGGGCCGCACGATGACCCATTGCAGGGTCAGATAGACCAGGCTTGCGGTGATGATGGAGATGAAAAGGGACAGGAGCAGGATGTTGCGCGAGAACTCGATCATGGCGTGCCGCAGGGGACGCTGGTCGAGGATCATCTCGACGAAGTCCACTCCCATGCCGGACCCGATGACCCGGATGGGCTTATCCGCCGGGTTGA
>JALYFY010000589.1 GCA_030777385.1 Pseudomonadota bacterium
GTGGCCCCTTGAAGGGAACGGATTGGATGAACCGCATCGGTGCTGCGATCGGCGGAAGCGGCCCTCGGCTCAAGGCATGGCAGGCCCCTTATGATTGTCCGTTCCATAAGGCGGCTGAGATGTCCGCTCGATGCCGCCCCGTCTCCAAGCTCTGTCGGATGCTGGTATAGACACTAAGCTGCGCTGCCACCCCATGCCGCGCATAGTCGAGGGGCCGCTTAGCCGGAAGATCCAGTTCAGAAAAGCAGGGCAGAGCTCGCGGAGGGTGGCCGTGGTAGCGCTACCAAAAAAGCGTTCGCTTCTCATCAGTCTGGGGTCCTTTCGGCAGTTCTAGCTCAGCGCCAAGCTGGCTTCAGGCGCTGCGACCGGGATGGGGTTGGGTCGAGCGAAGTGGCAGGCCGCCCCCTGGCCCGGTGCCACCTCCCGTATGGGCGGACGCTCCTCCGCACAGATCGGCTGGGCTAGAGGGCAGCGCGTCCTGAAGCTGCAGCCGGAGGGCACGGCCGTCGGGCTCGGCACGTCGCCCTGGAGGATGATGCGCTGGCTTTGCCGTGCCCGCCCCGGTTCGGGCGCCGCGGAGAGTAGCGCTTGGGAATAGGGGTGTTGCGGGGCCGAGAAGATTTGATCCTTCGGACCTTCCTCCACAATCCGGCCGAGATACATCACCGCTACCCGCGAGGCGATGTGCCTGACAACCCGCAGATCATGGGAGATGAAGAGGTAGGAGAGACCCACCTGCTCCTGCAAATCCTGCAGCAGGTTCACGATCTGCGCCTGGACCGAGACATCGAGAGCAGAGACGGGCTCGTCGGCCACGACGAAGGCTGGGTTGACCCCAATGGCACGCGCAATCCCGATGCGCTGGCGCTGTCCCCCGGAGAATTCTCGTGGGTAGCGGTGCATCACATCCGGCGACAGCCCGACCCGTGACAGCAATTCGGCGACCTTGTCGCGCTTCTGCGCGGTGTTTTGAACAAGGCCGTGCGCCTCGAGCGGCTCCGCGATGATATCCGCGACCGTCCGACGGGGGCTGAGGGAGCCATAGGGGTCCTGAAAGATAATCTGCAGATGCCGGCGCAGGCCATGCATCTCGTGTCTGCCGGCCGCAGCGATGTCGCGCCCTTGGAACAGGATTCGTCCAGCCGTAGGCTCGATCAGGCGCAGCACCAGCCGGCCCGTCGTCGACTTGCCGCAGCCGGATTCGCCGACCAGCGCCAGTGTCTCCCCTCGGCCGACCGAAAAGCTGATCCCGTCGACGGCCTTCACGCCCTCCTTCCGTCGCCATCCGAAGGCGCTGCCGCGGGGAGCGAAGGTCTTGCTGAGGCCCTCGACCCTGAGAAGGGGCTCGCTCATGCGGCCACCTCTTTCGCCGCGGCGTAGCAGGCTGCCGCCTGGTTCTCGCCGACTTGAAACAGCTGCGGCTTTGCCGACAGGCAGACCGGCATGCGCTTCGGACAACGGTCGTAGAAATCGCAGCCCCGTCCACGATCCTGCGGCGATGGCACGGTGCCGGGAATCTGGTAGAGCCGCCGCCCTCCGGTTCCTATTCCGGGAATGGATCGGAGCAACCCTTCCGTATAGGGGTGCGCCGGGCGCTCGAAGATCGAGTCGATGTCGGCACTCTCGACGATGCGCCCGCAATACATCACGAGCACTCGGTCGGCGATGTCGGAGATCACCCCGAAATCGTGGGAGATCAGCACGATCGCGGTTCGCAGTTGGGTGCGCAGTCGCTTTAGAAGGTCCAGCACCTGCGCCTGGATGGTGACGTCAAGGGCGGTCGTCGGTTCGTCCGCGATGAGGATCTTCGGGTTGCACGAAAGCGCCATGGCGATCATCACGCGCTGGCGCATGCCGCCTGAGAACTCGTGCGGGAAGGAGGACAGTCGCTCGGCGGGGCTCGGGATGCCGACGAACCCCAGCATTTCCACCACCCGAGCCCGGCGCGCGGCAGGATCGAGCGGCTCGTGGAGCATGATGGCTTCGCCGATCTGATCGCCAATCGTCATCACGGGGTTGAGGGAACTCATCGGCTCTTGGAACACCATGGCGATCTCTTTGCCGCGGATGGCGGTGATCTCGGCCTGCGACATGGAGAGT
>JALYFY010000590.1 GCA_030777385.1 Pseudomonadota bacterium
ACGTCGTCGATGATGAGCAGGTCGATGCCGCGCAGGCGCTCCTTGAAGGCCAGCGACGTCTGGGCCTTCAAGGAGGCGACGAAGCCGTACATGAAGCGGTCGGCAGTCAGATAGATGACCCGGCGGCCCTGCGCGCGAACCTCGTGGCCGATCGCATGCAGGAGGTGGGTCTTGCCCAAGCCTACGCCCGCATGGAGATAGAGCGGGTTGTAGATCGCCTGACCGTTCTGGGCGTGCGCCACCCGATCCGCCGCCGCATGGGCCAGCGCATTGGACCGCCCCACGATGAAGCTCTCGAAGGTGAGGCGGGTATCGAGGGGAGCGCCGCCGAGCTCGCCATTCTCGCCGCGCTCCTCCTGGGGAGCCGACATGGAGGGAAGCTTGATTTCTCCCGCAGCGCTCGGCATGGCCATCGAGGCGGTCGGAGCCGGGCGCGGGGCTTCGCTCGCCCGCCTCTGGGCAGCGGGGTCGCGGCCCAGGGTGTTGCGCACGCCGATGGAGACGCGCGCCACATCAGGGGCCTCGGAGCGGTAAACCGCGAGCACCCGGTCGGCATAATGGGACTCGATCCAGCTCTTCAGGAACCGGGTGGGAACCGTCAGATAGGCGCAGCCCTCGATCACCGAATCCAGCTCGAGGCGGCCGAACCAGCTGGCGAAGATATCCTCGCCCAGCTCGGCCCGGAGACGGCGCTTCACCCGCGCCCACACATCGGATGCCGTTTGTTCGCCCGGAACTTCCATGCCGTTTTCGCTGGGAGCGGCAAAGGTGCGGTGATCTTCGCTGCGATACATCAATGTTCCTCCACGAGGCTCCGCCTTCTTCAAGGCTGGAAACCCCCACGCATGACCCGTCCTGAACACAAGAAGACACAGCTGCCTCACAGGTTGTTCAAAACTTGGCGCCCCCAATTGTACTAAAGATTATTTATTCGCTTTTAAGTGGAGATGATCGTCAACTGCCATCCCCTTTGTGTTCACTCAAGGTCTATCAAGTTTACCCCTCGGTAAGAGACGAGTCTTCGCTTGCTTCTCGAGAGAATGAAACAATGCCCTGTCCCCGTTCTTGATGTCTTTAGTTCGAGCCTTGATTGAAAGACTTAACGGCGAGCCGTTGAAGTAAGGTGACCTTACACAGGGAGCGCGACGGGGCGCAATACGGACCTGTCAACACACAAGCGCCTGCAAGCCCCTTATCGGGTCCACAGCCCCGTCCACAGGTTTTGAATCTGGGCTGTAAAGTCCTGACTCTTCAACTGATTCACTGTTCCATCACAGCCTGTCCGCAGGGCGCAAAAAGAGTTTTTGCGCAACCTTGATTCACTGTCGATTCGCTTCGACTCAGAGGGTGATTCTGATGCTTTGCGTTGCTTTGCCTGCTAAGCTATTGAAGACACTAAGGCTTTTATGTGCAGTTTGAATCTGGCCCGAAGGGCTTTCACCCTGTCAATCCGGGATAAAGTCAAGCTCTCGTGTGGATAAATTGTGCGGGCGATTTTGGGCCTGAAAACGAAAAAACCCGGCCTCGCGGCCGGGTTGAATCAACGCTTGAAGGAACAGCCGTAGGGCTGGCTCTTAGGCGCTCAGCGTCTTGATGCGGCTCGCCAGGCGCGAGACCTTACGCGAGGCGGTGTTCTTGTGCACGATCCCCTTCTGGGCTGCGCGCATCATCTCCGGCTCGGCGGCACGGAGAGCTGCTGCAGCTTCAGTCTGGTTGCCGGAGGCGATCGCCTCTTCGACCTTGCGCACGAAGGTCCGCATGCGGCTGCGACGCGACCGATTGATCTCGGTGCGCTTCGCGATCTTGCGGGTCATCTTCTTGGCGGACACGGTGTTGGCCATGGCCCATCCTCGTTCTTTAAAAATCCCGATGCGCCAAGCTCAAGCCTGTCGAGAGCTCCGGCAGCGATCGGTTGATTGCATGGAAACCGAAGAGCCCGCGGGACGCGCGGGCTCATGTGAGGCGGCTTATAGACGCGAAGACCGCAAGCGTCAATCACTGGAGGCGTTTGCGCGTCAAAAAAGCATCGAGAGAGCCCGTTGCAGAGCCTGACGCCACGGGTTGGCAGGGTCGAGCAGGAGCCTGAGCGCCATGAGGCTCGACACCAGAACCAGAAGGGGACGGATGATCCGGGACCCCAGCCGCATGGCAACGCGCGAGCCGATCTGGGCCCCCAGAAGCGAGGCCCCGGCCATGACGAAGCCTAAGGACCACACCACCGTGCCGGTGGCCGCATAAAGCAGAAGGCTCCCGAAATTGCTCGCGAAGTTGACAAGCTTGGTGTGGGCGGTCGCCCGCACCACGCCGTAGCCGAGCAGCGTCACGAAGGCCAGCATATAGAAGGAGCCCGCGCCCGGCCCGAAGATACCATCGTAAAAGCCGATCACCACCGGAGCGGTGAGGCCGAAGGCGAGCGCCGTCATGCGGGCCTGGGCATCCTCGTCCTTCACCTTGCGCGAGAAGGCGAAGTAGAGGGCAATGGCGATCAGCAGCAGCGGGATCAGCACCTCGAGCACGGAGCGCGGCAGGAAGCGAACGCAAAGTGCGCCCACGATGCTGCTGAAGAAAGCCACCAGGGTGAAGCCCCAGGCTTTCCTCCACTCGATCAGGCCCTTGCGGCCGAAGGTGTAGGTGGCGGAGGCTGCCGCCACCGAGCCCTGCACCTTGTTGGTGGCAATGGCCTGTGCCGGATCGAGGCCTGCGAGCAGGAGGGCCGGCACCGTCAGAAGCCCGCCGCCGCCCGCAATGGCATCCACGAAACCGGCCAGGAAGGAAACCGCGGCGAGCGCCGCGATCATGTCGAACCCGATCTCGCCCACGATCAGCTGTTCTTGAAATCGGCCGGACGCTTCTCGACGAAGGC
>JALYFY010000591.1 GCA_030777385.1 Pseudomonadota bacterium
GTAGTAGCCAACCTATTGAAAGCATCCGCGGTTGCCATCATATAATTCCCGATTTTAAGTTGACTTGCAGGCAATCAATATGCATTTGCTATCTTCGCCTGTTAGAATGTGCCGACTCTCGCTTGGAATGTCAACAACGATCTAAGTGGTTCATCCGGCAAGTGGGGGTACACTGGGCCGTCCCTTGCCGGAGGTGGCCATGCGACGGTTACGGCTGCGTGATCTGACGGACGAGGAGCGCACCACGGTAGAACGACTGGCCCATTCGCGCACCGCGCCCGCGCGGCGGGTCGAGCGCGCCCGGATCATCTGGCGCGCCGGTCAGGGCCATGACGTAGCGGAGATTGCCGACCAACTCCTTCTCAGGGCCTACGTGGTGCGTGGCTGGATCCATCGGTTCAATGCCGAGGGCCTCAGCGGCCTCGAGGATCGGTCCCGTAGCGGCCGGCCGCCGGCCTATTCGCCCGAGCAGGTCGCCACGGTGATCGCCACCGCGCTCACCGACCCCAAGGCGCTGGACCTGCCGTTCGCATCGTGGAGTCTGGACCGTCTGGCGGCTCACCTGAACGAGCGCCAGGGGATCGCGGTCAAGCGCAGCCGGATCGACGAGATTCTCCTCGCCGAGGGCTTGCGTTGGCGCAAGCATGAGACCTGGTTCGGCGAGCGGGTCGATCCGGCGTTTGCCGAAAAAAGGGGCGGATCGAGACGCTCTACACCGCGCCGCCGGAAGGCAGCGTAGTCGTCTGCCTCGACGAGATGGGGCCGGAGAGCGCCAAGACCTATGCCGGCCAAGCGATCGTCGCGACACGGCACCACGCCGGGCGCGCCAGGCAGGAGATCGACTATGGCCGGCGCGGCAAGGGCTACATCTTCGGCGCCTTCCGGCCCGCCACGGGCGACGCCTTCACCCGGCCCTATCTCGGGCGCAGCACCGCCAGCTGGGTGGCGTTCCTGGAGGAGGTCGAGCTTTGGCTGCCGGCCGAGGTTGAGCGGGTCTACGCGATCATCGACAATCTTAGCACGCACCGCGCCACCGACGTGCTGCTGTTCATGCTCGCGCACCCGCGTTGGGGGATGGTGTCCCAACCCAAGTATGCGGCCTACCTCAACCTGATCGAGCCCTGGTGGAAGGTGCTGCGCTCCCTGGCGCTTGCGGGCCACCGGTTCGAGAGCTGGGAGGACATCGCCCAAGCGGTGGAGCGCGCGACCGCGTACTGGAACGCGCACCGGCATCCTTTTGTCTGGGGTCGCCGACGCCGGCACCAGCCACGCCGCCAACCCGGGATCGCCCTCCTACCAAGAGCAGCCTGACTTGCCGGATGAACCACTAAGTGGTGCATCCGCTAAATCAGTGAGATTGCTGGGAGAGCGGCAACACCGAGCCGGCGGGCTTGCTGATGGCGCCGCCGGCGTCCCCAGATGAAGGGATGCTTGTGCTCATTCCAGTAGGCGGTGGCGCGTTCAACGGCCTGCTCGATCTCGGCCCAGGTCTCGAACCGGCGACCTTTCAAGGCCAGGGAGCGGAGCACCTTCCACCATGGCTCGATCAGGTTGAGGTAGGCCGCATACTTGGGCTGGAAGACGAACTCCCAGCGCGGATGGAGCAGGCTGAACAGCAGCACGTCGGGCGCGCTGTGGGTGCTGAGGTTGTCGGCCACGGCATAGATCCGCTCGACCGCGGGATCGATCCAGGCTTCGACCTCACCCAGGAAGTCGACCCAGTTGGTCGTGGTGCGGCGATCGTAGGGATGCGTCAAGGCCGCGCCGCTGGCCGGCTGGAAAGCCCCGAAGACATAGCCGCTGCCTCGTCGGCCATAGTCGATCTCCTGTTTGGCCCGTTCGGCCTTGGGCGCTGCCGGCGTGACGAGCTGCTGGCCTGGAAAGCTCCGGGCCGCCTGCGGCCCCATCTCGTCCAGGCAGACCACTACGCTGCCCTCCGGCGGCGCGGTGTAGAGTTGCTCGATGACCCCCTTTTTTTGGCGAAGTCGGGATCGACCCGATCACCGAACCAGGTTTCCTCATGACGCCATTTCAGACCTTCGCGGATGAAGATCTCGCTGATCCGGCTGCGCCGCATCGCGATGCCGTGCTC
>JALYFY010000592.1 GCA_030777385.1 Pseudomonadota bacterium
ACGTCGCGCAGGCCGTCGCCGAGCAGGTTGAAGCCGAGGCTCACCACGAAGATGGCGATGCCCGGCATGGCGGCGACCCACCATTGATCGATGAGGTAGTTGCGGCCGGTGGCCACCATGGCGCCCCACTCGGGCATCGGCGGCTGGGCGCCGAGGCCGAGGAAGCCGAGGCCCGCCGCGGTCAGGATAATGCCGGCCATATCGAGGGTGACACGCACGATCAGCGACGAGAGACAGAGCGGCACCACGTGGCCTAGGATGATGCGCGGCGTCGAGGCGCCCTGCAGCTTGACGGCGGCGATGAAGTCACTGTTGCGGATCATCAAGGTCTCGGCGCGCGCGATGCGGGCGTAAGGAGGCCAGGAGGTGATCGCGATGGCGATGATGGCATTCTCGATGCCAGGTCCCAAGGCCGCCACGAAGGCGAGCGCCAGGATGAGGCGCGGGAAGGCCAGGAAGATGTCGGTGGTCCGCATCAAGACCGTGTCGACCCAGCCGCCGAGATAGCCTGAAACTGTGCCGACCAGAAGGCCGATAGGCGTTGCGATCAGCGCCACGAGAACGACAATAAAGAGCGTGATGCGCGAGCCGTGGATGATGCGGGAGAAGATATCGCGGGCCTGATCATCCGTACCGAGCCAGTAGGTCTCGCTCGGCGGCAGGAGACGTTGCGTGCGCAGGTCGCCGCCGACAACCGGCGAATAGGGCGCGATGACATCGGCGAAGATCGCCACGAGGATCAGCAGAAGGACGATGCCGAGGCCGACGACGGCGAGCGGGTTCCGGGAGAAGGAGCGCCAGCCGAGATAGAAGCGGCCGAGGCGCGCCTGCCAGCGGGAACTCGGCTCTGCAGACAGGAGCCAGGCACGCATGCCGGAAGGCTGCGAAGCAAGGGGGAGAGGGGCGCCGGTCATCAGCGGGTCCTCGGATCGAGCAAGCGGTAAAGCAGGTCGGAGACGAGATTGAGCAGCACGAAGACGGTCCCGATCACGAGAGTTCCGCCGAGCACTGCGTTCATGTCCGCGTTCTGCAGGGAATTGGTGATGTACTGGCCAAGCCCAGGCCATGCGAAGATCGTCTCCGTGAGCACGGAGCCTTCGAGCAGGTTGGCATAGGACAGGGCTATTACGGTCACGAGGGGAACGGCCGCATTGCGCAAGGCATGGCGCCAGATCACCCGCATCTCGGAAAGGCCTTTGACGCGCGCCGCGATCACGTATTCCTGCGCCAGCTCGTTGAGCATGAAGGAGCGCGTCATGCGGCTGATATAGGCCAGCGAAAAATAGCCGAGCAGGCAGGCGGGCAGGATGATGTGCGAAACCGCGTTCCAAAACGCATCCCACTGGCCCTGCATGGCGGTGTCGAGGAGCACGATGTTCGTGACAGGCGTATAGAGATAGGAATAGGTCACGTCGAGGCGGCCCGGTCCTGCCACCCAGCC
The DNA here is from genome assembly GCA_030777385.1 of Pseudomonadota bacterium. Classification (GTDB taxonomy): domain Bacteria; phylum Pseudomonadota; class Alphaproteobacteria; order Rhizobiales; family Beijerinckiaceae; genus Microvirga. Next base: position 1,442 of record JALYFY010000592.1, read on the forward strand.
GAGCTTGGCATAGAAGACCAGCAGGCCCATGAGGCCGAGCCAGAAGATCGGGATGGAGTAGCCCGCGAGGCCGAGCACACGCACGAACTGGTCGATGAAGCTGCCGCGCTTGACGGCGGCCAGAATGCCGAGCGGGATGCCGAGGATGACGCCAATCAGCGTGCCGAGCGTCGCGAGCTCCAAGGTGGCCGGAAAAGCATTGGCGATGTCCGTCATCACCGGATTGGTGGTGAGGACCGAATTACCGAAATCGCCGCTGACAGCCTTCTTCAGGTAAATCCAGAACTGCTGCACCAGCGGCAGATCGAGGCCGAGTTCCTGGCGGACGCGCTCATAGACCTGCGCAGGGGCTCGGTCGCCGACGATGGCGATTACGGGGTCGATCGGAACCACGCGCCCGATCAAAAACGTGACGGCGGCAAGGCCGAGGAGCGTCGTCATCAGGACGATGACGAACTGGGCTACGTTCTTAAGGGAGGAGCGGAGGGCACTTGCGTGCCCTCCGCCCCGTTTCATGACTGCTGAGACCATCGAAATGTCAGTTCTTCTTTGTCTGTGACATGTCGTTGTCGCTGAAGGACGGACCGAGGACGAAATTATCCACGTTCTTGCGCACGGCAGCAACTTCGGTCTGCTGCAGGAAGATCACGAACGGGCTGTCATCAAGAACCGACTTCTGCAGTTCCTTGTACATTTGCGCGCGCTTTTCCGCGTCGCGCTCCATGACGGCAGCACGGGTCTTGGCCGTCAGCGGGCCCGGATCCCAGGCATTGCGCCATGCCAGGGGCTTGGCCTTCGCACTGTCCGAGTTGTCGTCGTTGGCCGCGAAGGTGTCGGCGTTTGAGTTCGGGTCCTGATAGTCCGAGCCCCAATTGCCGATATAGATATCGTGCTGGCGGGCGCGGTACTTGGTCAGAGCCTGCTTCGAATCCATCGGCAGGATCTCGAGCTTGACGCCGGCCTGTGCGAAGGTGGTCTGCATGGCTTGGGCGACGCCCATGATCTCGGGGGTGGAGCGGGTGTCCATCGTCACCGAGAAGCCGTCCTTGAGGCCAGCCTTGGTGAGGAGTTCCTTCGCCTTGGCGACATCGACCTTATACGGGGTGGTGGTCTCGGCGCCGAGGAAGCCCTTGGGCAGGAAGTTCTGGTGAACCTCGCCCTTGTACTTCATGATCGTGTCGGCGATGGCCGAGTAGTCCACGAGGTACTTCAGGGCTTGGCGAACCTCGGGCTTGGCCAGATTTGGGTTCTTCTGGTTGAGGCCGAGATAGTAGATCGTTCCCTTCGGGGCGCTCTGAACCTTGATGTCCGGGCTCTTGGACATCGCAGTGATCTCTTCCGGGTTCAGGCTGCGGGCCACGTCGATGTCGCCCTTCTCGAGCAGCAGGCGCTGGCTCGCGGTTTCCTTGATGTGGCGATAGATGACGCGGGCGAGAGGAGTCTTCTTCTCGTAGTTCGGGTTGCGCTCGAGAACGAGAACCTCGTTGGCCTTCCAGTCGCGCATAATGTACGGGCCAGAGCCGGCATACTTGGTCTTCAGCCAGTTATAACCCCAGTCGCCGTCCTTCTCGTTCTGGACGAGCTGCTTCTTCTCCACGATCGAGGCAACCGAGTTGCCGAGGCAGTAGAGAACCAGGGTCGGAGCATAGGGCTTGTCGACCTCGATGGTGAGCTCGAGCGGACCGGTCTGCTTGATCTTGTCCTTCACGTTGTCTTTCGTGAAGCCGAACTGGCCCAGGATGAAGGCCGGGGACTTGTCGAGGGACACGGCGCGGTGGAGCGAGTACACCACGTCTTCCGCGGTGATCGGGCTGCCGGAGGCGAACTTCTTGTTCGGGCGAATCTTGAAGGTATAGGTCTTGCCGTCTGGAGAAACGGTCCATGACTCGGCAACCTGCCCGGAGATCTTGGACACGTCCTTGATGTCATAGGTGATCAGGCGCTCATAGGTGTTGCCCATGATCTCGGAGGCGCTGAGCTCGAACACCTCTGCCGGATCCAGCGAGATGATGTCGTCCATCTGCCATGCCTGGACGAGAGTGTCCGGCGGGGTGGCTGCCTTAACGGCAGAGAAGGACGTCGCCATCACGGCGACCATGGCGGTGGATAGGATAAATGTCGGAAGTCGTTTCATAGGCCAGTTCCCTTGCAGCGCTGGGTGCGCTTCTTGTGCGCCCGTATGAATGCAAATCACACAGGTTCTGTCGAGTCTACTAACTGGTTACTAACTGGTAAACATTGCACAGCATGCCCATGGGACAGGCAGGGAGGCTTCGGGTTGGCCTCCAAGGGCAAACTGTGGCAAAGGCTCCTCAACCCTCTTTCTGGATGAACGACAGTGTCTGAAGAAGCCAAAAAATCCGGTGCCAACACCATGTGGGGCGGGCGGTTCTCGTCCTCGCCCAGCGCGCTCATGGAAGCCATCAACGCCTCCATCGGCTTCGACAAGCGATTGGCCTCCCAGGACATCCAGGGCTCCATTGCCCACAGCGCCATGCTGGCCAAGCAGGGGATCATCGCCGAGAGCGACCGGGATGCCATCCATCAGGGGCTCCAGCGGGTGCTCGGCGAGATCGAGTCCGGCTCCTTCACCTTCTCCACGGCGCTCGAAGACATCCACATGAACGTGGAGAGCCGGCTGCGCGAGATCGTCGGCGATCCGGCAGCCCGCCTGCACACCGCCCGCAGCCGCAACGACCAGGTCGCCACCGACGCTCGCCTGTGGGTGCGCGAGGCCCATGACCGGACGGACGAGCAGCTGACCGCCCTCATCAGGGCGCTCCTCGACAAGGCCGAGAAGCATGTGGCCACCGTCATGCCGGGCTTCACCCATCTCCAGAGCGCCCAGCCGGTGACCTTCGGGCATCATCTCATGGCCTATGTGGAGATGTTCGGCCGCGACCGCAGCCGGATCCGCAACTCGCGCGAGCGCCTCAACGAATGCCCCCTCGGCGCAGGCGCTCTCGCCGGCACGTCCTTTCCCATCGACCGGCATATGACCGCCAAGGCGCTCGGCTTCGACG
>JALYFY010000593.1 GCA_030777385.1 Pseudomonadota bacterium
CCCCTGGGATCGACGGCGGCGCTCCGGACGGGTCATCTGGCGCTTGCGGCCGGTCGCCGGCGCGATGGCCTGAGCGCCGCCCTGGGCATCGTCGCTCTTGCAGGGGGGCCCTGGCGGAGCCTCCGCGGCGGCCAGATCGACCGGCTCCTGCACCTCGACCTTCGCCTCGACGGCCCCTCGGAGGGCGGCGCTGCCCTCGATGCGGATGGTGGGATCATCGGAATGACGGTTTTCGGCCCGCGAGGCCGCGTCCTGGTGATTCCATCGGAGACCATCGAGCGGGTCGCCCAGCAACTGCTCGACCATGGCCGGATCGCGCGCGGCTATATAGGACTTGGCCTCCAGCCGGTGCGGATCGATCCGGCCGTCGCGGAAGCAGCCGGGCTCGCGAAACCAGTTGGCTTGATCGTGATCAACGTCGATCAGGACGGCCCGGGACGAGCCGCAGGGCTCCGGCAGGGCGATGTGCTCATCACCTGGGACGCGCAGCCCCTCCGGTCCGTACGCGGCCTCCAAGCCTTCCTCGGCCCCGAGAGCGTCGGCCGATCCGTGGAGGTGGGGATCCTGCGGGCGGGCGAGCGTGTATCCATGGCGGTTCAGATCAGGGAGCGGCCGGAGCCCCAATAAGGTAACGGCGCGCAGGAGGGTCAAGCCGTGCGAAGGGTAGCGCTCCTGATCGATGATGCAGATCTGCTCGGCCGTCTCCCGACGATGCTGGCCGAAGACATAGCCCTTGTAGACCTGGGCACTGAGAACGACCCCGATGTGGTGATCACGGATCGCTGGCCCCTCGAATCAGGGCTCCCCTCCATCGTCATGGGGGCTCGCGTCGATGCTGCCGATGCCCTTGCGGCAGGAGCCAGCGCGGTTCTGCCCCGCAACTGTAGTGCTCCCGACCTTGCCTTGGCCGTAGAGGCTGCGGTTCGGGGCTTTGCCCTTGTCCCCCTCGATCTCACCCGCCTGTCGTCGGCGATCCGCGGGGCGCCGGATGGTTCATTCGCGTCGGAGGGGACCGATCTCCTCACCCGGCGGGAGTTGGAGGTCTTACGCCTGGTGGCGGAAGGAGCGTCCAACAAGCTCATTGCCCGGCGCCTCGGCATCTCGGTTCATACCGCCAAGTTTCACGTCGCCTCCATTGCGGAGAAGCTCGATGCGACGGGCCGGACCGATGCGGTCGCGCAGGCCGTTCGCCTTGGCCTCATCATGCTGTGAGCGACAGGGCCGAGAACCTGCGTCCGGGCCGAGTCGTACGCTCAAGGGAACGGCGCAAAGTTCTGCTGACGGCTTCGCTTCAATAGGCCAACTCGCGATACGCCCGACCTATCGAATCAGGTCCGACAGGGCCGCAGCGACGGCCGTGGTGCCGTGCTCTCGGATTCGCATGATCCGGGACGCCCGCTCCTTCTGCTCGAGCCGATAGAGGTAAGGATCGAACTCGATGGGGAAGGCCGGGTCGCCCAGATACTTGGGCTTGTCCCCGCGCTCATAGTAATCGGCCCGCAGCTTCCGGCCGAGATGCTCCTGAACCGAGCGGGGAAGCGGGGGAACATTGCTTCCCGCGCCTTGGTGCTTGAAGGGGTTTGATGTCTTCTTACTTGTTATATCGTTGAACATCGCTCAGCCTCTGCAACTGCCTTGGTGCAATGCGTCTCGCGAGAATCGGTTTCGTATGTAGCAGGCGTAAATTGCCGCAGATGCAGGCAGCGCCCCTGGGCAGAGCCGTTGTGAGGGTTCAATCCGGCTCAGCCGCTGGCACGAGAACCGCGGCCCGGATTTACAAGGCTCCCCTGAGCCTCCACATAATGGGCGGAGGTACGATGACCAAGAAGGATCTCACCCCGGCCTCGCCGGCTCCAGGATCGATGATCGACGCGTTCCTGGATGAGGCGAAGCGCCTTGACTCCCCAGCAGGCAGGCCCCCTCGCGCGCGGCTCGTCTTTGCGCTCGATGCCACCATGAGCCGACAGCCCACGTGGGATCTCGCCTGTCGGGTTCAGGGGTAGATGTTCGCGGCAGCCGGCCAAGCCGGAGGATTGTCGGTCCAGCTCGTCTATTTTAGGGGCTTCGACGAATGCCGCTCCTCCCGCTGGGTGGCGGACCCGCGCGCGCTGACGGATCTCATGGCGAAGATCGAGTGTCGCGGCGGACAGACCCAGATCGAGCGTGTGCTCCGCCATGCCCGCAGCGAGGCGGGCCGATTGCCGCTCAAGGTGCTCGTCTATGTGGGCGATGCGATGGAGGAGCCCATCGACGATCTCTGCGCCCTTGCCGGCGAGCTCGGGCTTCTGGGCATCAAGGCGTTCATGTTCCATGAGGGACATGACCCTGACGCAGCCCGGGCGTTTCGCGAGATTGCCCGCCTGACCGGCGGAGCCTACGCGCAGTTCGACGCCGGGGCGCCGCAGGCCCTTGCCGAATTGCTGCGCGCCGCCGCGGCCTATGCGGCGTCCGGCGTGGAGGGCCTCCATCGGCTTGCGCCGCGCAGCCAAGGGGCTCGCGGCCTCCTCACGTCGATGAAGGGGCAGGATCCATGACGCTGATTTACGGCGCCGCGGCCGTCGCCATCCTCTGGTGGTTCCTGAGCAGCTTCACGAACGCTAATACCGCCACGGTCGCAAAGGTCATCCGGGTGGCCGGTGGAGTGCTCCTGCTCGGCGCAGCCGGATTGCTCGGCCTGCGCGGGCGGTTCGACATCGCGGTTCTGCTCGGAGGCGCCGGATTGTGGCTCCTCGGCTGGAGCGCTCTGGGCATCCCTGGTCTTGGCGCAACCTCTCAGCGAACCTCCGGCGGCACCTCGCGGGTTCGCTCGGCCCTGATCGAGATGGAGCTCGACCACGACACGGGCGAGATGGACGGCTCCGTTCTGGCCGGACCCTTTGCCGGACGGCGGCTCGCCTCATTCGACGAGGCCGGCCTGCACGAGATCCTGGCGGAATGCCGTGTGGGCGATCCCGACGGGGTTCGCCTCCTTGAGGCCTACCTGGACCGCCGTTTCCCGCAGTGGCGCGACAGGGCTCATGCCAGTGAGCAGGCGCAGCCTGACGACAGGACGGGATCGGGAGCGCTGACGGAGGAAGAGGCGTACCAGATCCTCGGGCTTCAGCCGGGCGCCGATCCTGACGAGATCCGACGGGCGCATCGAACCTTGATGATGAGGCTCCATCCCGATCAGGGAGGATCGACCTATCTGGCGGCTCGCGTGAACCAGGCCAAGGACTTCCTCCTGCACCGCCGTCCTTGAGGCGCGGCGCACGGGGCAGCCCGCCTCCACCAAGGGAGTATTCGATCGTCTCAGGCGCAGTGGCGCAGCACCTGCCCCATGAGAAAAGTGCTTGAGCGCCTCAACCCGATGCTGCCCTGGCCGCGTTCGACCCATCAGCCTGTGGAAATCTCTCACCTCGACGGCTAACCCGCCGTCATCGAGCGATGCCATTCGGTATCGAGGGATGCCTCAAAAGGGGATAGGAACCCGGAACCCGGAAAAGCCTGCATCTTGCCCTTTATCGGCCTGGATTTGCCATCCGCTATGGGGGACGATCTTGAGCATAAGGGATGTCACATGCAGCTTGATGAGCCTTTTCCTCTGGAGATCGTCCCGTCCCGGGTGAGACATGCCATGCTGGACGAGTTCAAGGGACGCCGCCCGACCATGCGCGAGGTCGCCGAGATCCCGGATGCATATTGGTTGGCGACTCCGGCCATCGGCCGGAAGGTGCTCCAGACGATCCGCGCCGTCGTCCATACGCCACGACTCCAGACGGATGCTCCGGCTCTCCCTCGGCTGACGGATGCCGAGTTGCTCGATCGGCTCGAGAGCCTGCAGCGGGAGCTTCTTTGGATTCAGGATCTCGCAAGAGCGGGAGCGCCCACGTCGTCCCGGAGCAAGAATCGTTTTCAGGGGCGGGCCCGCAAGGACTCCCGCCCGGACGATAGCCTCTCGCTCGGGTGAGGGCCAGCCGCGACCAAGCCCGGAAGGCATCCCATGCCTCCCAGGCTCAAGGGGAACGGCATCTTCACGGGTGTGGAGACGCTCCTGGGGTCAGGGCTTGTTCCGCCTTGATTCGCGCTCGACGCGCCGCAACGCCAGCAACAAGTCGATCTGGTCGTTGGGGATCGGCTCTGCCTCGACCTCTGCAAAGATGATCTGGAGGTGAGCTCCGATGTACTCCCGTGCGTCAGGTTCAAGCCGCGGAGCCGTGACCTTCCGATCTGGATTGCCCTCTGTACTCATTCGCTTTCCCACTTGCACTCAACCTCAGCCGCAACCGACTGGGTGCTGATCGGCCTTCGCCGAAGAGAATCCCAGAATATGGTTAACAAATCGTAAAGAACGTTTTTGATTCCGCCCCACGTCAGGCGTGGGGTCTGCGGGCGTAATCGTGCGGCCGCGCCGCCTTGGCTCCTCCGCGATTGTGGAAGGAGCGATGCACGAACTCGCGGGGACGTGTCCTCGGAACGAAGGTTATTCTGAACGGTTGTTCAGGCAGTCCAGCGGCGTTCCCTTTCCCCGGCACGCCGCGCGCAGCAAACCCCGTGAGTGCTCGGCATCCCGCCGGGTTCTTGGCATGCGCGTTTGGATGATGTGAGGAACGTTCCCCTCAACCTCTCCGTTGATCTTCATCGATCAGGCTCAGGCGCTTGATCACAATGGGAGGCTACACATGCGCATTGCAATGCTCACGACAGTTGCCGCCGCTGCTCTTTCCTTGAGCCTTGCGGCTACGGCTCAGACAGGCGCCCCTTCAAGCAACCCTGACGCGTTGGTCGTCGCACAGGCCGGCAGTTCGGGAGGGGGCAGCAGCGGAGGCTCCGGCGGCTCGGGAGCCGGCGGCTCCGGCAGCGGCGGCACCTCAGGCGGTTCCGGTGGAACGTCCGGCGGCGCGTCTGGTGGAACTTCCGGCGGCACCTCTGGCGGCGCGTCCGGTGGAACATCCGGCGGAACCTCTACAGGCCAGGGAACAACGTCCGGCGGCGCCGCGGGTACGTCCGGAACAACCTCGGGCGGGGCTGCGGGGACAACCTCCGGCGGCACGTCCGGGACGGCAGCCGGAACCAGCGCCGGCAGCAACACGAACGTCAACATCAACCTTTCCACCGAGCAGCGCACCCAGGCTGTTCAAACGCTCCGCAGCATCAACGTGACACCCGTACGGGAGAACATCACGATCACGGTGGGTCAGACGGTTCCCACGACTGTGACCTATTTTTTTTAATTAAACACCACACTGGAGAGG
>JALYFY010000594.1 GCA_030777385.1 Pseudomonadota bacterium
GAGGTGGCGCAGGACTATCCCGACGTGACCTGGGACAAGATGCTCGTCGACGCCATGACCATGCGCATGACCCTGAAACCCGGTACGCTTGACACCATCGTTGCCACCAACCTGCATGCGGACATCCTGTCGGATCTGGCAGCAGCCCTGGCCGGATCGTTGGGCATTGCGCCGACCGCGAACCTCAATCCGGAACGGCATTTCCCGTCCATGTTCGAGCCCATCCACGGCTCGGCCTTCGATATCACCGGCAAGGGCATCGCCAACCCCGTCGGCACGTTCTGGACGGCCACCATGATGCTGGAGCATCTGGGTGAGAGGCCTGCGGCCGAGCGCCTGATGAGGGCGATTGAACGTGTCACGGTCGATCCGTCGCTGCATACGCCGGATCTTGGCGGCCAGGCCACGACCCGTCAGGTCACGGACGCTGTCATCGCGGCCATCCAAGGCGACAATGCGTAAGGACAGGTCACGCCGATGATCCAGCCCCGCGCATTCCTGCGATCGTTGTTCGAGGCCGCCATCGCGGCGGCCGACCCGGCTCACTGCGTGCCTCCGAACCTGCCGGGCCCCCCGCAGGGGCGCACCATTGTCGTCGGGGCCGGCAAGGCCGCGGCTTCGATGGCGCGGACGGTGGAGCAGCAATGGGCGGGCGATCTCACGGGGCTTGTCGTGACTCGGTACGGTCATGCCGTGCCGACGTCCCGCATCCAGGTCCGAGAGGCGGCCCACCCGGTGCCGGACACCGCAGGTCTTGAGGCATCACGGGAGATCATGAGCCTTGTCTCCGATCTCGCGCCCGATGATCTGGTGCTGTGCCTGATCTCGGGCGGGGGGTCGGCGCTCCTGACACTGCCGATCGACGGCCTGACGCTTCACGACAAGCAGGAGGTGAACAAAGCACTCCTGCGCTCCGGCGCGACCATCGGAGAGATGAACTGTGTCCGCCGGCATCTGTCAGCCGTCAAGGGCGGGCGGCTCGCAGCCGCCTGCCATCCCGCAAAGGTCGTAACAATTCTCATCTCCGACGTTCCCGGCGACGACCCGATCAACATCGCCTCCGGCCCGACCGTACCGGACCCAACCACATGCGCGGATGCCCTCGAGATCCTCGAACGGTACGGGATCAAGCCTGCACCGGCAGTGCTCGAAGTACTTACCAGTGGCCGGGGCGAGACGATCAAGCCCGGAGACGGGCGGCTCGCGCAAGCCGACCTTAGGATGATCGCGACGCCCCAGATGGCGCTGGAGGCGGCGGCCATGATCGCGACCAGGCACGGCTTTGAGGTGCATATCCTCGGCGATGCCATCGAGGGGGAAGCCCGTGACGTCGGAAAGGTCATGGCCGGCCTGGCGCTCCAGGTCGCTCGGAAGGGGCAGCCGTTCACCCCACCGTGCGTGCTGTTATCGGGCGGCGAGACGACGGTCACGGTTCGTGGACAGGGAAGAGGTGGGCGCAACGTCGAGTTCCTGCTGTCACTGGCCGCCACACTCAACGAACACCCCGGAATCCATGCTCTCGCAGGGGATACCGACGGCGTCGACGGCCTTGAGGAGATCGCTGGAGCTTACCTCTCGCCGGACAGCATCGCCCGTGCCCGGGCAAAAGGCATCAGCGTCAAGAGGAGCCTCGCCGAGAACGATGGACACGGAGTCTTCGAAGCGCTTGGGGACAGCATCGTGACCGGACCGACCCTCACCAACGTCAATGATTTCCGCGCGATACTCATTACCCAGGAGGCGGCCGAAACGGCCGACTGAGCCATGCGCCGTCAACGTCACGCCAAGATAGTCGCAATTGTCGGGGTTCTGTCGCAAACTTGAAGTATAGCTATTTTTGAGCGGCATTTTCGGCCATGGCGGCAGCGCTAAAGCGTTGATTCTACAGCAGCCCGCCAGCGCGAGCTCGCCAGTATAGACAAGTAGAAACCAAGTTTGCGACAGAACCCAGGATCATCGCGCCGTCAAGCGGCGCATTCGACCGATGCTCGGGTTCAAGTCGATGGCGTCCGCTCGGACGATCTTGGACGGCATCGAGATGATTCACATGATGCGAAAGGGACAGGCGAAGTATG
>JALYFY010000595.1 GCA_030777385.1 Pseudomonadota bacterium
CTCTGCTACCACTCACGCACTGCGTCGCAGGGTACACCTTCTTCCCTCCCCCTTGTGGGGAGGGCCAGGGTGGGGGTGCCGGCGCCAGGCCTTCATAGGCTATCGCTCACACCCCCACCTCCAACACCTCCCCACAAGGGGGAGGAGAGTTCGCACAGATCAATCGGAACGGATCAGCTCGTCCGCGCGAGATCGCCGAGGAGGCTTGCGGCCACCATAATCTTCGACAGCGTCAAGCCTGACGAGACGATGCTGTCCACGGCGCTGCGGATCCGGTTGACGTCCGCGCCCCGCTTCTCGCCCCACGCCCGCACCGCGTCGACCCCCGACAAATCCTGGGAGGAGACCTCCGCCGTCAGGCCGCGATGCGCGTAGGCAATGCTGTCGATGGCTCGATCGAGCGCCAAGCGGTCGAAGTAGTCGCTGACGCTGATCTCCTGGGCGGCATTGATGAGCGCGCCGAGGCTGAACGAGGCCTCGAGCGCGAAGTGGGTGCTGGCGATGTCGCCAACAGGCTTCTCGGTCTTCTGCGCGGTCTGCACGATATCGGGCGCAGCCACCAGATCGGGCAGCGATGCGATCCGGCATGCCAGATCCTGGGGCACGCCCTGATCGGCCAGCACTTTCGCCCGTGCATCCCACGCCGTTCGGGCTGCTGTCGAGAGGGTTTCGGAAAGGGTGCGCTCGACCTCGGCGATTCCGGCCCTGTAGGTGCCGATGATCTCGTCGAGGGAATGGTTGGTGAAATCCACGTTGCGGATGAACCAGACGATCCGGTTCATGAGCAGATCCTGCAGGTCGCCGTAAAGCCGCAACTGCACGCTGCCCGGAACGACGCCGTCGAGGGCATCGATGGCGGCGTTCATTTCAACCAGCCCGAAGGAGTCGCGGGTGGCCGCATAGGCCGCCGCAATGGTGGGAGCATCCGCGCCGGTCTGGTCCACCAGACGGGCCACCATGGTCGCCCCGCCCCGGTTGATGATGGCGTTGGCAAGCTGCGTGGCGATGATCTCGCGGCGCAGGCGGTGGCCGGCGATCGCATCCGGGAAGCGCTCGCGCATCTCCGCCGGGAAATAGCGCTCCAGCTCCTTGCCGAGATAGGGATCGTCGGGAACGGTGCTCTCGAGCAGCTCGTCGTGCAGGGACAGCTTGGCATAGGCCAGAAGCACCGCAAGCTCCGGACGCGTGAGCGCCTCGCCGCGGCGGGCGCGCTCCGCGAGCGTGCTGTCGTCGGGCAGGTATTCCACCGCCCGGTTGAGGCGGCCCTGCGCTTCCAGCATGTGCATGAGGCGGCGCGCGAAACCAAGATCGGCCGCGCCGCGCTGCTCGGAGAGCGAGAGCGCCAGGGTCTGCAGATAGTTGTTGCGCAGAACGAGCGCGGCCACATCCTCGGTCATGTCCGCGAGGAGCACATTGCGCTGCTCTTCGTTCAAGCGTCCGTCGCGCTCCGGTGTGGTCAGCGCGATCTTGATGTTCACCTCCACGTCGGAGGTGTTGACGCCGGCCGAATTGTCGATGGCATCCGTGTTGAGGCGCACGCCGTTCTGCGCGGCCTCGATGCGCCCGCGCTGGGTCACGCCGAGATTGGCGCCTTCTCCGACCACCTTGGCGCGGACCTCCGGTCCGGTGATGCGGATCGGATCGTTGGCGCGGTCGCCCACCTGCTCGTCCGTCTCGGAGCCCGCGCGAATGTAGGTGCCGATGCCGCCGAACCAGAGCAGATCGACACGCGCTTTCAGGATCGCGTTCATCACCTCGGCGGGCGTGGCCTGCGCCTTGTCGAGGTCGAGCAGGGCGCGAACCTCATCGGACAGGGGGATCGACTTCGCGTTGCGCGGGAAGATGCCGCCGCCCTTGGAGATCAAGGCCTTGTCGTAATCCTGCCAGCTGGAGCGGGGGAGATTGAACAGGCGCTCGCGCTCCAGGAAGGAGGCCTCCGGATCCGGGGCCGGATCGAGGAAGATGTCCCGGTGGTCGAAGGCTGCCACGAGCTTCAGGGCCCGCGACAGGAGCATGCCGTTGCCGAACACGTCGCCCGACATGTCGCCGACGCCGGCCACCGTCACCGGCGTGGTCTGGATGTCGATGTCGATCTCGCGGAAGTGGCGCTTGACCGCCTCCCAGGCACCGCGGGCGGTGATGCCCATCTTCTTGTGGTCGTAGCCCTGGCTGCCGCCGGACGCGAAGGCATCGCCGAGCCAATGGCCCTTCTCGATGGAGAGCGCGTTCGCCGTGTCGGAGAAGGTCGCCGTACCCTTGTCGGCGGCAACCACCAGATAGGGATCGTTCGGGTCGTAGCGCACCGTGTCCGCCGGCGGGATCACGCTGTCGCCCTCGATGTTGTCGGTGAGCTGCAGGAGCGTGCGCACGAAGATGCGGTAGCTCTCGGTGCCCTCCGCCAGCCAGGCCTGCCGGTCGCCCGGCGGTGGCAGCTGCTTGGGCACGAAGCCGCCCTTGGCGCCCACGGGCACGATCACGGCGTTCTTCACCTGCTGCGCCTTGACGAGGCCGAGCACTTCCGTGCGGAAATCCTGCGGACGGTCGGACCAGCGCAGGCCGCCGCGCGCCACCTTGCCGAAGCGCAAGTGCACGCCCTCGACCCGGGGCGAATAGACGAAAATCTCGTAGAGGGGCTTGGGCAGCGGCAGACCTTCCACCTTTGCGCATTCGAACTTGAACGCGATGGTCTGGCGCGGCAGGCCGTTGTCCTCGAGCTGGAAGAAATTGGTCCGGATGGCAGCATCGATCAGGTTGATGAAGCGGCGCAGGATCCGGTCGTCGTCCAGGCTCGTGACCTCTTTCAGCTGGTCCTCGATGGCCTCGCGAATGGAAGCTTCCGCGGCAGCCCGGCCTTCCTCCTTGCGCGGATCGAAACGCGCGTAGAAGAGCCTCACGAGGTCGGCCGCGATCGCCCCATGACGGGCCAGCGTTCCGGCAAGATAATCCTGCGCGTAGGTGACCTGGATCTGGCGCAGGTAGCGGCCCAGCGCCCGCACCATGGCCACATCGCGCCAGCCGAGGCCCGCTTCGAGCACGAGGCGGTTGAAGCCGTCCGATTCGGCAAATCCCCTGAAGAGAGCCAGCAGGGCGGCCTCGATGAGGTTTTGAATCTCGTCGATCCCGATCACGCCCCCTGTGGCGCGCTCCAGGGTCATGTCGTGAAGCCAGACCCGGTCCGAGCCGGGGAAGGCCACCCGATAGGTGCGCTCGTTCACAACGCGAAAGCCGAGATTCTCCAGCAGCGGCACCCGGTCCGACAGGGGCAGCGCCACGTTCAGCGAGAACACCTTCAGGTTCACGCGGGTCTCGTCATCGCCCTCGCGGCGGTAGAGGTCCACCGCACGGGGACGGGCCTCCGAGAGCTGCTCCAAGAGCGTGATGTCGGCAATGGCCTGATCGGCTCCGAAGGCCTCGCGATAGGCCGCGCTGAAGGCTTCGGCATAGCGCGTCGACAGCGCCCGCGCCCGCGCGCCGCCGATGGATTCGTCGAGCTGGTTGCGCAGCGCATCGCTCCAGGTGCGGACGATGGCCGAGATGCCCTTTTCCACGCTCTCGCGCGAAACCTGCGGGGTCTGTCCCCCATCGCGACCGATGATGTAGTGCGTGCGGGCCAGCGGCCCTTCCGGATAATCCGGGTAGGAGGCCGAAACCCGCCCCTCGTAGATGCTGGCCAGGAACTGCCCGATGCGCAGCCGCGCCTGGGTGTCGTAGCGGTCCTTGGGCACGAAGACCAGAACGGACACGAAGCGGTCGAACTCGTCGGCCCGGGCAAGCGCCCTCACCCGCGGGCGCTCCGACAGGTTCATGATCTCGATGGCGAAGTGGTAGAGCGTGTCCTCGTCGATCTGGAACAGCTCGTCGCGGGGATAGTTCTCGAGCACGTTGAGAAGCGCGCGGCCCGCATAGCTCGCCGGATCGAAACCGCCGCGGGCGATGATCTTCGCCACCTTGTGGCGCAGATAGGGCACCTCGCCCGTGGTGTTGGTATAGGCGCTTGCAGTGAACAGGCCGACGATGCGCAGCTCGCCCTGCAGATGCCCGTTGCCGTCGAACAGCTTGATGCCGATGTAGTCGAGATGGGCGCGCCGGTGGACGCGTGACTTGACGTTCGCCTTGGTGATGATGAGCGCCTGCGGGCGCGCCAGGAAAGCGCGGATTTCCGGCGACATGGAGACCAGCTCGCGGCCGCGCCGCAGCACGCGCACGCTTGGGTCGCGCAGCAGGCCCAGCCCTGAGCCCTCCACCGGATCGGCGGCTGCATCGCCGGACGGCAGGCGATATTCGCGAAGCCCCAGGAAGGTGAAGTTGTCCCGCGCGATCCAGTCGAGGAAGGCGATGGCTTCCTTCACCTCGTCGTCCGGCAGCGGCGGCGGGTTGAGGCGGTAGTTGTGAACGATCTCGGTGATCCGGGCGCGCATGCCCGGCCAGTCATGGACGGCCAGCGCCACGTCCTTGTGAACCCGCCGCATGCCTTCCATCAGGCGGCTGCGGGTTTCCGGATCGTCGATGCGCGGCAGATGGATATGGATGAAGCTTTCGCGCTTCACGCCGAGCCGGGTCGAGGCCGTGGCCTCGCCGACGAGACGGACCAGGGCGCCGCCCGCATCCCGCTCCACGGCAAGGATCGGGTGCGCCACGAGCAGCGGGTCGTAGCCCTGATCCACGATCTCGGCGAGCGTCGAGTCGAGCAGGAAGGGCATGTTGTCGTTGACGACCTCGAGCACCGTCACGTCCCGGCGGCGGCCCTCGCGCTCGATCTCAAGATCGAGCAGGCGAATGTCCTCGCCACCCCCGACCCGAGGAGCCTTGAGGTGCTCGAAGGCCTCCGCGGCAAGATCGGCCAGCGTCTGCGGTGAGTAGGAGGCCAGATCCTCGGACGGAACACGCCCGTACAGATCACGCACGAAGGTCGGCGGAATGGCTTTGTGCCCGGCTTCGAGCACGGCGACGGCCTCAGCCGTCAATTCGCTTCCGCTGGTCGGTGCATCCAGCTTCATGCGCGCATCCTCTGCTATCGTTGTTGCGGGAGCGTTGCCACAGAGCAGCATCTTGCGCAACAAAACCGTGCCATTCTGCACATGGAAGCGCAAGGTTGCTGCACCGCACAGGCACTTTACGCTGCCT
>JALYFY010000596.1 GCA_030777385.1 Pseudomonadota bacterium
TTCGGGCTCAACGCGCGCCAGAAGAACGCCTGGATGTACCACGGCGGCGGCCTCGACCTCTGCAACGAGTTCTTCGCCAAGCACAACCTCTACGGCCTGCCCGGCGGCAACACCGGCGTGCAGATGGGCGGCTGGTTCCGCAAGGAGATCAAGACCGTTCAGGACCTACAGGGCCTCAAGATGCGCATCGCCGGCCTTGCCGGTCAGATCATGGGCAAGCTCGGCGTGATCCCGCAGCAGATCGCCGGCGGCGATCTCTACCCGTCGCTGGAACGCGGCACCATCGATGCCGCCGAGTGGGTGGCTCCTTACGACGACGAGAAGCTCGGCCTCAACAAGGTGGCTCCGTACTACTACTATCCTGGCTTCTGGGAGGGCGGTCCCGCCATCCACTTCTTCATCAACCAGGCCAAGTGGAATGAGCTTCCAAAGACCTACCAGGCAGCCGTCCAGGCGGCGGCGGGCTATGTGAATGTGGACACGCAGGCCAAGTACGATGCCCGCAATCCCGCAGCCCTTCGCAGCCTCATCGGCGCCGGCGCGCAGCTTCGTCCCTTCTCGCAGGAGATCCTGGAAGCAGCCTACAAGGCGTCCAACGAGGTCTACGATGAGATCTCGGGCAAGAATGCCGAATTCAAGAAGATCTACGACAGCTACAAAGCATTCCGCGGCGAAGAATATCTCTGGTTCCAGGTGGCGGAATATGCCTACGACACCTTCATGATCCGCGCCCGCGCCCGCGGCTGAACGACAAAAGGCGGGCATGAGCGCCCGCCTTTTTCTTGAGATGCTTTGGAGATGCTACTGGCTGGCTGCCGCCGCTGTGTCGCCGCCTGCAAGCTTCGAAGCATAGAGGGCGATCGTGCGCGAATAGACCTGGGACTTGTTCCAGGCGCGGATAGCCTCGAAGTTCTGGGAACCCGGGTCCCAATCGCCGCCTCGAACCCAGCCATGGCCCTTGAGGTAGTTTGCGGTCGAGGCGAGCACGTCCGCCGGGCTGCGCAGAAGATCGGCCCGTCCGTCGCCGTCGAAATCGGTGGCATATTTCACGTAGGATGAGGGCATGAATTGGGTCTGGCCCATCTCGCCGGCCCAGGCGCCGCGCATCTCGGCAGGCGACAGGTCGCCTCTGTCCACGATGCGCAACGCATCGAACAGATGGGCCGTGAAGAAATCCGTGCGCCGGCAATCGTAAGCCAGGGTCGCCACCGAGCGGATGACCGGCAGGTTGCCCCGCACGGCACCGAAATCGGTCTCCAGCCCCCAGATCGCCACGAGTACGGGACCCGGCACGCCGAAGCGCTGTTCGATCCGCGCAAGGGTTGCTGCATGCCGCTTCAGCTGGTTCGCGCCGCCCTTGAGACGTCCGGGAGAGATCATGCGGCCTGAGAACTGCTCGAAGCTCTGCTTGAACACGCCCTGGCCGCGATCCTTCTTGATGACGCTTTGATCGAAGGTGACGCCGGACAATCCCTGCCTGACCGCCTCCGGCGAAATGCCCTGCGCGACCGCTTCCTGCCCGATGTCGTCGAGCCATTTCTCGAAGCCTGCCGGATCGCGGCAGGTTGCGGCCGATGCTTGGCCTGCAGCGAAGAGGGCAGCGGCCAGAAAGGAGGCGCGCATGAAAGCCTGCATGAAATCTCTCCAGGTTCATTCAATCCTTCAGCGAGGTAGGGCCATTTTCCGGCAACTCAAGGCCATGTTGTTGCGAAAGCAACCTGTGCAGTCCAGCCGCGTTTCATAGGAGCAAGGGTGCGTTCAGGTGGAGGGGTGCGGTGCGCAACGTCGGATATTGGCGAACATGGTCGGGCAGGGCTGCTGTTCTGCTCCTGCTCTCGGGCGCCTCCTTTGCACAGGCCGCCACTGTTCTGCCCGGTTCAGACCTTGTGGGCGAGACCATTCAGGCGCAGTTCGACCCTGTCACGCGGCAGACGCGGGTTGCCGGCAGGATTGCGCCGGATCTGTGCTTCTCCCTGACCCTGCCGGATGAATGGCGCCAGGCCGAAGCGGGTCTGAAAGCCGTTGTTTCCCAGGTGGAGCTTGGTGTGGGACTTCGCTCCGCCCGTGAGCTTCGCGACATGCCGCAGCCCGATCTCGCAAGCCGCGATGCCGCGTTCCTGCAGCGGGATTACGAGGAGCTTCTCGGGCGTCCCGCGCAGTCGGTTTCCCTCTCCTCCGATGCCGGCGCGACGCGCTGGTCCGCAACCTGGGTCGACGCCAACCTTCCGACCGCATCGAACGCCATGACGATCGAGACCTTGATCGTGCCTCTCTCGAATGAATGGGTGCTCGAGCTGTCCCTGTCCGGTGCGGAGACGCAAGGCGCCTACAACGCGCTCGCCCAGCGGCTTCTCACGACCCTGAAGGTTCAGGGCAGGGGCTCCTGTCGCGCCTGAGAGGCCCGGCCCTTGAAGGGCTGGCATCCGCAAGGTTGAACGAGGGTCAATTCGAAGCTAGCGATAGCTTAGGCCCGCCCGCTGCATACAGCCGATCCCTTGAGAAGAGCCATGGACGTCATCATCTACCACAACCCGGACTGCGGCACCTCCCGCAACACGCTGGCCATGATCCGCAATGCCGGAATCGAACCCCACGTCGTCGAGTACGTGAAGACCCCGCCGACGCGCCTTCTTCTGCGCCAGCTCATCGCCCGCATGGGCGTGAGCGTTCGGGACGTGCTGCGCGAGAAGGGAACGCCCTTTCAGGAGCTCGGGCTCGGCGATCCGTCCCTGTCCGACGACCAGCTTCTCGATGCCATGACGGCGCATCCCATCCTGATCAACCGGCCCATCGTGGTCACGCCCAAGGGTGTCAGGCTCTGCCGCCCTTCCGAAGCCGTGCTCGACATTCTGCCGCCCCAGCAGGGCGAGTTCGTCAAGGAAGACGGTGAGCCGGTGGTCGATGCCTCCGGGCGGCGCGTCGGATTAGCCTAGAACCTGAAGGAACAAGCAGCCTTTCCTCCTGTTCAGGGACTGGACGTCTCAGCTGAAGGAAGGACAAGGCAATGGAGCTTCAAGGCAAGGTCGCGCTGGTTACAGGCGCAGGGTCCGGCATCGGCAAGGCGGCAGCCATGCGCTTTGCCCGCGAGGGAGCCATGGTCGGCGTGCTGAGCCACACCGAGGACGA
>JALYFY010000597.1 GCA_030777385.1 Pseudomonadota bacterium
TGACCTTGCGGCCACCCTTGGTCGCCATGCGCGCACGGAAGCCGTGGCGGCGCTTGCGAACCAGCTTGCTCGGTTGATACGTCCTCTTCACGGCACATCTCCGGTCGAATGGGGCAGCGGTGCTCGATGGCTCGCGCCCGTCTGGTTAGAATGGGTTTCCCCAAAACTGTCTGAAAAAACGATCAGCGCCCCAAGAAGAGCGCTGTCTGCTTGCGGGCTTATGACGGAACGATGCGGCAAAGTCAACGCCGCTCTGGCCTCTATGCGGCAATGAGGCCCGCCTCTCACATCTATGCGCGAGGCCGTAGGCTTGACCATGCCGGGCGCTACATACCACGCCGCACGAAAAGGAAGCCCTGTGGTCGAAAACCAGCACAAGCCTGAGCGTTCGAAGATGCAAAGCCGCGTCTGGCGTACCTTGCCGCTCATCCTCCTGCTGGCGGCCGTGGGGGCCGTTTTCGCAACGGGCTTCCATCGGTCCCTGACCTTCGACACCTTCCTCCATTATCAGAACTGGTTTCAGGAGATGGTGGCGGCGCATCGCCTGAAGATGCTCGGGATTTATGGCCTGGTTTATGTGACGGCCGTGACTTTGTCCCTTCCAACCTCGGCTTTCCTCACCGCCATCGGCGGCTACCTGTTCGGCTGGGCTCTGGGCGGCACGGTCGCTTCCATGGCGGCGACCATTGGGGCAACCAACATCTTCCTGATTGCCCGCACATCCCTGGGCAGGCCTCTCCTGCGGCGGGCAGGTTCCCGGATCCAGAGCCTTGCGGACGGCTTCCGCAAGCAGGCCTTCTTCTATCTTCTTTCCCTGCGGCTTATTCCCGTCATGCCGTTCTGGCTCACGAACCTCGCTGCAGCCTTTTTCGGCATGCGCCTGAGGCATTTCGTGCTGGCAACCCAGTTCGGCATGCTGCCGGCCTCCTTCGCTTTCGCCTTTGCGGGTTCCGGCCTCGACGATGTCATCGCCAAGCACGAGAAGCTTCGTGCCGAGTGCATGGCCGCAGGGCGCAGCGATTGCGCCATCGACTTCAATGCCAAGAGCCTGTTGACGCCCGAGTTGATGATCGCTCTAGCTATCTTAGGAATTTTGGCTTTGATCCCCATCGCCATCAAACTCTGGCGCGGGCGCACCGCGGAAGCGAGCAGGCCGTGAAACAGGCAGTCAAGGACGAGGGACAAGTGCTGCAGCCGGATCTTTGTGTTATCGGCGCAGGATCGGCTGGCCTGTCCGTTGCTGCCATAGCGGCTTCCCTGGGTGCGTCCGTGACGCTGATCGAAAAGCACAAGATGGGTGGGGAATGCCTCAATGCCGGCTGCGTCCCGTCCAAGGCGCTGATCGCCGCCGCGCACAGGGCTCAAGACATCCCTGAGGCGGGACATTTCGGCCTTCGAGGAGGCGCGCCGGACGTCGACTTTGCAGAGGTTCAAAGGCATTTGAAGGGGACCATCGCGGCCATTGCTCCAATGGACTCCATGGAGCGCTATGAGGCCATGGGCGTGCAGGTGATCCAGGCCGAGGCGCGTTTTACAGATGCCCGAACGGTCCTGGCGGGCAATGCCGCGATCAAGGCCCGCCGCTTCGTGATCGCGACCGGCTCCCGGCCGGCGATTCCGCCCATCCCGGGGCTTGATCGGGTCTCATACCTCACCAACGAGACATTCTTCGACCTGGCGGAGAGGCCGGAGCACCTTATCGTGCTCGGCGGCGGGGCCATTGGCGTCGAGATCGCCCAGGCCTATCGGCGCTTGGGTGTCACGGTCAGCCTTCTCGAGGCAGGGGAACGCCTCCTGGCTCAGGAAGACCCGGAAATGACAGAGGTCATCAGCCGTTCCCTGAGGATGGAGGGCGTTGCCGTTCGAACCGGCGCGTCCATCGCTCGGGTTGAGCAGGAACAGCCGGGGCGGCTTGCTGTTCTGCTCGCAACTGGAGAGCGGATCGAAGGGAGCCATCTGCTTGTTGCCGCGGGCCGTCAGCCGCGTACCGACGGCATGGGGCTTGAGGCTGCGGGAATCGGGGCCGATGCCTCGGGAATCGTCGTCGATCAGGGACTGCGGACGTCGAACCGCCGTGTTTACGCCATCGGCGATTGTGCGGGCGGCGCAGGGGCAGGAGCCCGGTTCACCCATGTGGCGAATCACCATGCAGGCCTCGTGATCCGCAGCGCCCTGTTCCGGTTGCCCATCCGCTTAGGGAGCGCGCCCATTCCCCGTGTGGTCTATACCGCGCCTGAGCTTGCCTCCGTCGGCTTGACCGAGGCAGAGGCCAAAGCGAAGCATAAAACGGTTCGAATCCTGCGCTGGGCCTTTGCGGACAATGACCGGGCGCGTGCCGAGAGGGCAGAGAAGGGCCACATCAAGGCCATCGTGACCTCCCGCGGCCGGATCCTGGGCTGCTCCATTGCCGGCGCCCATGCAGGCGAGTTGATCATGCCCTGGGTTTTAGCCCTGGGAAAAGGCTTGAAGGTTTCGGATCTGGCGGGCTTGGTTTATCCCTACCCGACCTTCTCGGAGGTGACGAAGAGCGCGGCGGTGGAGTTTCTAAGGCCGTCAGCCCAGAATCCCTGGCTGCGGCGCTTGATTTCCTTGGTACGGCGCTTGGGATGAGGCCCTCATGAGCCTGGAACGGACACAGTCGCTTGCAGGGCGCATCCTGAGCCAGTTCGGGCTCTCGGCGCGCCTGCTGTTGCTGACGGTCCTGTTCGTAATGATTGCGGAGGTGCTCATCTATGTGCCCTCCGTCGCCAATTTCCGGCTGACATGGCTGAACGACCGGCTGGCGGCAGCGCAGATCGCCGCCATGGTTCTTGACGCTGCTCCCGAAGAAAGCCTGCCCGAGGAGCTGGAGATGCGCCTTCTGCAGGGCGTGGGCGCCAGGGCCATCGCTCTCCGTGGCGGCGGGCGAAGGAGCCTTCTGGCCACAGGCGATGTGCCGCCCGAGGTGAGCAAGACCGTCGATCTGCGCGATGCGCAATGGTACACCCTGGTTCACGATGCCTTCGACGCCCTGCTCAACCCGGCGGATAAGCCCATCCGGGTCATCGGGTCCGGCATGGGAGTGGACTTCGTCGAGATGATCCTCGACCAGCGTCCCCTGCGGCACGCCATGATCGAGTTCTCGCGCAACATCCTGCTCCT
>JALYFY010000598.1 GCA_030777385.1 Pseudomonadota bacterium
GTGACCTCGCTCAAGCCCATGGAGGAGATTCGGCTCGGCAACATCTTGGCCCTGCCGGCCGCTATGACCTTCGAAGCCTGGGCCAAGGCCTGGTCATCCGCCTGCACCGGACTTGAGTGCAACGGCATCAGCGTCGGATTCTGGAACTCGGTGCGCATTCTGATCCCCTCGGTCATCCTCTCGATCATCGCCGGCGCCATCAACGGCTATGCGCTGTCGTTCTGGCGGGTCAAAGGCGCCAATGTTATGTTTGGCATCCTTTTGCTCGGCGCCTTCATTCCCTATCAGGTCTTTCTCTATCCTCTGGTGCGCATCTTCTCGATGACAGGCATCTACAACTCGCTCACATGCATCGTTCTGGTGCATGTCATCTTCGGCCTGCCGACCATGACACTTCTGTTCCGCAACTACTATGCGGGTCTGCCGATCGAACTCTTCAAGGCAGCACGAATCGACGGAGGCGGGTTCTGGACCATCTTCCTCCGGGTGATCCTGCCCATGTCGACGCCCATCCTGGTGGTCGCGACCATCCTGCAGGTCACCGGCATCTGGAACGATTTCATCTTCGGGCTGACTTTCGCTGGCCGAGAGAACCTGCCCATGACCGTGCAACTCAACAATATCGTGAACTC
Source organism: Pseudomonadota bacterium (assembly GCA_030777385.1). Lineage (GTDB taxonomy): Bacteria > Pseudomonadota > Alphaproteobacteria > Rhizobiales > Beijerinckiaceae > Microvirga. The sequence goes on from JALYFY010000598.1 coordinate 633, forward strand.
AACCCAGGGCGAGCGCGCCTACAACGTGGACATGGCGGCGACCATGCTCGCGGCTCTCGTTCCGCTCGTCGTCTATTTCGTGTCCGGGCGCTGGTTCGTCCGTGGCATCGCCGCCGGCGCTGTGAAGGGATAAGGCATGTCCACCGTTTCTGTTCGTGATGTGACCGTTGCATTCGAGGCCGTTCAAGTCTTCGATGGTCTCTCCCTCGACATCGACGAGGGAGAGTTCATCGTCCTGCTTGGGCCGTCGGGCTGCGGCAAGTCCACTCTTCTCAATGCCATCGCGGGCCTGCTCGACGTGGCGGACGGGCAGATCTGGATCAATGGAAAGAACGTCACCTGGGAGGAGCCGAAGGATCGCGGCATCGCCATGGTGTTCCAATCCTATGCTCTGTATCCGCGCATGAGCGTTCGCGAGAACATGTCGTTTGGTCTCAAGATGGCCAAAACACCAAAGCCTGAGATCGAGAAGCGCGTCAACAGAGCGGCCGAGATCCTGCAGATCACTCCGCTCCTCGACCGGCGCCCGGACCAGCTTTCCGGCGGCCAGCGCCAACGTGTCGCCATCGGCCGCGCCCTGGTGCGCGATGCCGCCGTGTTCCTCTTTGACGAACCTCTCTCCAACCTTGACGCAAAGCTCAGGAACGAGCTGCGGGTGGAGATCAAGCGGCTGCATGCGAGGCTTGGCAAGACCACCATGGTCTATGTCACGCACGATCAGATCGAGGCGATGACCTTAGCGGACCGGATCGTGGTGATGAAGGAGCAGAAGATTCAGCAAATCGGCTCGCCCGATGAAATCTATCACCGCCCTGCCAACCTGTTCGTGGCGGGATTCGTCGGGTCGCCGCAGATGAACTTCATCAAGGGCCGGCTGGAGAACACAGGCGAAGGCCTCAGCTTCCTCGCCAAGGACCGTCGCCTTTCCCTATCCGGCTATCAGTTTATCACGGCTCCATCGCCGGGACAGGAAGTTGTTCTTGGCGTGCGCCCCGAACATCTGGAGATTACCAGCACTGGGATTTGGCCAGGCTTCACGGTGGACATCGTGGAGCCCATGGGAGCCGAAACGGTGATCTGGTGCAGCGACGGCGTAGGCTCGGTGCAGGTGCGCACGACAGGATCCCGCAAGGCTACACCCGGTGAGAACCTGACGCTCAATGTCGACGCAACACAGGCCTCGCTCTTTGCCGCCGATACCGGCGAGCGCCTCTGACCATTGAGATCCTGCGACAGGCCTCCTGGCGTTTTCTGTCGCGCCCGCATTCTTGAACATTGAGGACCCTATGAGCGTCACGGATATTCTCTCGATCCAACTTTACACCCTGCGCACGTTGGAAGACCTGGATCTCATCCTCGATACGGTGGCAGACGCTGGCTATTGCCATGTGGAAACGGTCGGTTCGCATCTCGACAAGGCCGCCGAGGTTCGCTCCAAGCTCGATGCGCGCGGCCTGAAGGCCTCCTCCAGCCATGTCAGCATGGCGGCCCTGCGCGAGAAGCCCGACGCGATCGTCGAGGCCTGCCGCACCCTCGGCCTAACGCACCTCTACATGCCGGCCGTCCCCCCCGAAGAGCGAGACATGGCAGCCGATGGCTGGCGCTCGCTCGGGCATGAGCTCGGACAGATCGCAGAGCGCTTTCAGGCACAAGGCATCCGCCTCGGCTATCACAATCACCATTGGGAGCTAAAGCCGAAGGATGGCAACAAGACAGCCCTTGAGCTGATCTTCGAGGCGGCGGGCGAAAGCCCCCTCACCTGGCAAGCCGATGTGGCGTGGCTCGTCCGTGGGGAGGTGGATCCCAAGGAATGGATCAATCGCTACCGCAGCAGGGTAACCGCCGCTCACGTGAAGGACATCGCGCCCGCAGGTCAGAACGAGGATCAGGACGGCTGGGCCGATGTGGGGTCCGGCGTGCTGAACTGGCGCGATCTCTGGCGCGTCTGCCGTG
>JALYFY010000599.1 GCA_030777385.1 Pseudomonadota bacterium
GCCCAGAGGCCGTCCTTCTCGCGGATGTGGTTCGAGCCCGTGCCGGCGCTCTCCTCGCCGCAGAGGGTGATGAGGTTTGCGTCCAGGAGATTGGCGAAGAACTTCCAGCCTGTGGGCGTCTCGAAGCAGTTGATGCCGAGTTTCGCCGCGACCCGGTCGGCGGCGCGGCTCGTCGGCATGGAGCGGGCGACGCCCGAGAGTCCCCCCGCATAGCCGGGCGCCAGATGAGCATGGCTCGTCAGAATCGCAAGGCTGTCGCTGGGCGTCACGAAGAGATTAGGTGCCACGATCATGTTGCGGTCGCCGTCGCCGTCGGAGGCCGCCCCGAAATCGGGGGCATCGGGACCGAGCATCAGCTCCATGAGGTCGTGGGCGTGCACCGGGTTCGGATCGGGGTGGTGTCCGCCGAAATCCGGCTGCGGCTCCCCGTTCACCACGGTGCCGGCGGGTGCGCCGAGGCGGTCCTCCAGGATCGCCTTGGCATAGGGGCCCGTGATGGCGCTGAGCGCGTCGAACTGCATGCGGAACCCTGAGCGGAACAGATCGGCGATCTTCTCGAAATCGATCAGCTGCTCCATCAGCTCCGCGTAATCGGCAACGGGGTCGATCACGTCGACCGTCATATCGCCAGCCTTGCTCTGTCCGATGCGGCTCAGGTCGACGTCGGGCGCGTCGACGATCCTGTATTCGGCAATCGTGCTCGCCGTCCGGAAGACCGCCTCGGTGAAGGATTCGGGCGCCGGCCCGCCATGGGACATGTTGAACTTGATGCCGAAATCGCCGTCGGGTCCGCCCGGATTGTGGCTGGCGGAGAGCACAAGACCGCCGATGGCCTTGTGCTTGCGGATCACGCAGGAGGCCGCAGGCGTCGACAAAAGCCCCCTTTGCCCCACGAGAACGCGCCCGAAGCCGTTGGCGGCCGCCATCTTGATCGCGATCTGCACCACGGCCTCGTTGAAGAAGCGCCCGTCGCCGCCGATCACCAGGGTCGAGCCTTCGGCGCCCTCCACATTGTCGAAGATCGACTGGATGAAGTTCTCCACATACCGGGGCTGCTGGAAGACCGTGACCTTCTTGCGCAGGCCGGACGTGCCGGGACGCTGATCGGAAAACGGGGTTGTCGGAATGCGGGTGCTCACCATCGGTGCTGGTCACTTCCTTGAGTGGGCTCTTTGAGGCCGGTTCTCGAATGCTTGTCATGCCCTCGGCAGGGCCTGCTGCCATTCTAGGGTTGCGCGAGCGAGATGCCACTGCCGAGATGAAGGCGCGATGAAGGATTTTGCAGTTTTCAACTGACAGCATCCCATTCTTGTTTTCAGAGGAGTGGGGTTTCAGATGATGCCAGTGCCAGTTCGCAGCATTGCAGGGCCGCAATACAGTCAAGACATGCGCGCTGGAAGACGAGAGCAAGCAAGATATGCCGTGCTGAGGTGGCTGTATTCATAACTTATGTTAATCTTGCGCTCTGCGCTAATAAATGCCCGATAATGTACTGGAACAAAGACCGCTGCTGATGGATTGAACAGCACCCAAGTGCACTCTGCATGCTCTTTCATCGTTGATCACCAAATAGAGGCGTAGACGTCGGGCGGTCTGCAAAGGAGCGGAGCCGTCTTTTCGTTTTATCGTTAGGAGCTCCATAAATGGGCGATGATCTTTACGCGCAGGCAGGCTCGGGAGAGGCCCTGAGCCAGCCGTCGGATCAAAATCGCGACTCCGGTGCCCAGGTTTCACAAGGCGACGCAGCAGCAAGACCGGCTGACAGTCCGATGCGCGTGATCGAACGCGGCGTCTACAGGGGGGCTCATCTCTACAGCCTCACGCCGATGATCCGCATCAAGCTCGATCTCGGCGCCTTGGAGGAATGGCCATCCAGCCGTCTGCCGGGATTTACCGAGCGGCTTCTCGCGCTCCTGCCGGGACTGCACGGGCATGGCTGCAGCTTCCATGAGCCGGGAGGCTTCGTGCGCCGCCTCGAGGAAGGCACCTGGCTCGGCCACATCGCCGAACACATCGCGCTCGAGCTTCAGTCACTGATCGGCCCGCGTGCCACGCGGGGCAAGACGCGGTCCGTGAAGGGCGAGGCCGGCGTCTACAATGTCATGTATGCCTACCACGAGGAGCAGACGGGTCTCCTCGCCGGCCGCCTGGCCCTGCAGCTCGTCGACTCCCTTCTGCCGCCCGAGCTTCAGGGCATCAGGGGCCTCGACCGCATCTACAAGGACGAAGACGAGCCTGCTTTCAGGGGACCGTTCGATCTGAATTCCGCCCTCAAGGCGCTCCGCTACGTGCATCGCCGCACGGCGCTCGGGCCCACGACGCTCTCCCTCGTGCAGGAGGCCGAGCGCCGGGGCATTCCCGTGCTGCGCCTCGACGACCAGAGCCTCGTGCAGCTCGGCACCGGCCGCCATCAGAAGCGCATCCGGGCCAGCATCACCAGCATGACCTCGCAGATCGCCACCGACGCGGCCGGCGACAAGGATCTCACGAAGAGCCTTCTGGCCGATGCGGGGCTTCCGGTTCCAAAGGGCGATGTGGTCCGCCGCGCCGACGATGCGGTACGCGCAGCCGAGCGGATCGGCCATCCGGTGGTCGTCAAGCCTCTCGACGGCAATCACGGACGCGGCGTCAGCATCGACCTGTCCACGGCGGAGGAGGTTGCCCGCGCCTTCGAGGAGGCCTCCCAGCACAGCAGGCGCGTGATCGTCGAGAAATACTTCAAAGGCCGCGATCACCGCATCCTCGTGGTGAATGGCGAGCTGGTGGCTGTGGCCGAGCGCGTGCCGGCTCATGTGATCGGCGACGGCGAGCGCAGCATCCAGGCTCTTGTCGACGAGGTGAACAAGGACCCTCGTCGCGGGGACGGTCATGAGAACGTCATGACCCGCATCAAGATCAACGATCACGTGCTCGGCGTGCTGGCCAAGGCAGGTCTCGACGCCGGCAGCGTTCCGGCTCTCGGACAGGCGGTGTATCTCTGCGATACGGCAAACCTTTCGACCGGCGGCACGGCCATCGACCGCACCGACGACATCCATCCCGACAACGCCCTGATCGCCCGCCGCGCCGCGCGGGCCATCGGCCTGGATGTGGCCGGCATCGACTTCATCGCGCCCGACATCGCGCGCTCGGTTCGCGAGACCGGTGGCGGCATCATCGAGGTCAATGCCGCACCGGGCTTCCGCATGCACCTGCAGCCCTCCGAGGGGCGCGCACGCAACGTGGCGCGTCCCGTGATGGAGATGCTGTTTCCGCGCGGCACGCCAACGCGCATTCCGATCCTGGCGATCACGGGCACGAACGGGAAGTCCACCACGTCGCGCATGGTGGGCCACATCCTGCGCGCTCATGGCCTCAATGTGGGCCTGACCTCGACCACCGGGATCTACGTGAACGGAGACAGGATCGTGGAAGCAGACGCCTCCGGACCCTGGAGCGCGCGGGTGATCCTGCGCGATCCGACGGTGGACGTGGCGGTTCTGGAGACGGCCCGCGGCGGCATCCTGCGCGAGGGCCTCGGCTTCTCCGAATGCGATATCGGCCTCGTCACCAATGTTCAGCCGGATCACCTGGGGCTGAAGGGCATCGACACCATCGAGGATCTCGCCTGGGTGAAGTCGGTGGTCGTCGAGGCCGTGCACCGGAACGGCACCAGCATCCTCAATGCGGACGATCCCATGTGCGTGAGCATGCGCCGCCGCGCCGGCGGCAGGCTCGGCTACTTCTCTCTCCGTGGTGGAGCCGACATGCCGGATTTCCTGCGCGAGCACATCGATGCCGGCGGCTTCGCGGTGGTGCGCGAGCCCGGCCCCGCCGATGGCGGCGAGATCGTCATTCATGACGACGGCGACAGCATTCACCTGATGCGGGCTGCCGAGATCCCGGCTACCCTCGACGGCCTTGCCGAGTTCAACGTGCAGAATGCCCTGGGGGCTGCCGCCATGGCTTATGCTCAGGGCGTTCCCGTCAATGTCATCCGCATGGCCCTGTCCACCTACACGACATCGTTCGAGCACAGTCCCGGCCGCCTCAACGTGTTCGATGGCCATGGCTTCCGGGTCATCCTGGACTATGCCCATAATCCGGCAGGCCTGCAGGCCCTGGGCAATCTCATCCTCAAGATGAAGCCGCGCCATCGTCGCGCCATCGGCATGATCAACATCCCCGGCGACCGCCGTGACGACGACATGCGCGAGATGGGAGCGCTGGCCACGCGCTATTTCGACGAGATCATCTTCCGGGAGGAACCGGCCCGCCGCGGTCGCAAGCCGGGCGAGATCATCGACCTGCTTGTCGAAGGAGCACTGGCGGCAGGCTTTCCGGACGGGAAGATCACGCGGATCCTGGATGAGGATCAGGCTGCCGAGGTCTGCCTGAGGATGGCGCAGCCCGGAGACCTCGTGGTGCTCACGCCAACGGACGTGGAGGCCATGTGGCAGCAGGTTCTCGACTTCAGGGCCGCTCCCGTGCGCTCCCTCGATGTGGAGATCGATCACACCGACGGGCAGCCCGACGCCTGGCGCAGAAGCGCCTGAATGGCATCGTAGACATTCAACCAGACAGTTGGATCCGCCCCTCCTTTCGGCGAGGGGCGGATCGCTGTTGCAGGGGACGTTTCAAGATCATGACGGAACGCACGAGGAAGACATCGAAGGGGCCGCTCATCATCATCGGCGGCGGCGAGGACAAGGAAGGCACGCGCACCATCCTGCGCGAGGTGGCCAGGCATCTCGACGGCGGCAAGCTCGTTCTCGCGACCGTCGCGTCGCACGAGCCGGAGGGCTACTTCGAGGCCTATGAGAAGGCCTTTGCGGATCTTGGGATCGCGGATCTTGTGGAGGTCTATGTGAAGGATCGCGCCGAGACGCTCGATCCGGAGAAGCTGCGCCTGTTCGACGGTGCGGCCGGCGTGTTCTTCTCCGGGGGCGATCAGCTGCGCATCTCGAGCCAGATCGGCGACACGCCCATCGAGCAGCGGGTGCGCGACATTCATGACCGCGGCGGCCTGCTCGCGGGAACGTCGGCCGGCGCTTCCGTGATGAGCGAGACCATGCTGGTCAAGGGAAAGAGCGGCGAATCCTACAAGATCGGCGACCTGCACATGGCGCCGGGCCTTGGTCTGGTGCGCAACGTCATCATCGACCAGCATTTCGCCGAGCGAGGGCGGTTCGGACGCTTGTTCGGAGCCGTGGCTCACAACCCGCGCGAACTTGGGATCGGCATCGACGAAGACACCGCTCTGGTGCTCGAGAACGAACAGTTCCAGGTCATCGGCAGCGGCTGCGTCTATGTGGTCGATGGCGCCGGCGTCACGTATTCCAACATCGCGGAGGCCAAGCCCGAGCGGTCATTGTCCATGTATGACATCCGTATGCATGTGCTGAGCTCCGGCGATGCCTTCAATCTGGCGCGGCGCCGGCCCACGGAAGTGCCCGATCTTCAAAAGAGCCATGCGATCGAGGCACAGGTTAGCGGCTGACCGGGCGAGATCGCCATGAGCCAGCGCCTTGCAGCAGCAATCTTCATCCCGATGCCGTCCTGAAAATCTGGCGTATAGAGCATTGTCCTCATCTTGAGGAGCAGCGGCAGGCTGCGTCTCGAAGGAGGTTTCAGAGTGCAATGAATCCTCCTTCGAGACGGATCAGAACGGTCCTCCTCGTGTCTGGCCGATAAAGAACATGGTGCCTGTTTTCCCCTCCCTCTTGTGGGGAGGGCTAGGGTGGGGGAGTTGGCGCCTGAGCCTGATAGGCTATCGCTCACACCCCCACCTCCAACTCCTCCCCACAAGGGGGAGGAGGGCTACCGGCGCTTTTCCCGACAGGCATCCAGGATGAGGGCTCAGGAAGCAAATGGAATGATGAGCCGGACGATGAAGAATAGCCGCGTGCGGGGATCCTTCAAGCATCCCCGACGAAAGAGGCCCTGGGGC
>JALYFY010000600.1 GCA_030777385.1 Pseudomonadota bacterium
GCTCAGGCCTGACCTGCCACAGCTCCTTGATGCCGATTCCGTATTTCTGGTGATCCTTGCCCTGGTTGAGACCGTAGCGCTCGACCATCTGCTTGGTTAGCGAGCCCCGCGCCCCTTCGCCGAAGACCGTGTACTTGGCGCGCAGCTCCATGCCGCGGGTGAAGTTGGCATTGGGCTCGCCGTTGCGGTCGATCCCCATGTCGCCGGTGGCGACGCCCACCACCTTGCCGTCCTCGACCAGAACTTCTGCGGCCGGGAAGCCCGGATAGATCTCGACGCCCAGCTCCTCCGCCTTGCGGCCGAGATAGCGGGCGAGATTGCCGAGCGACCCGATGTAGTTGCCGTGGTTGTTCATGAGCTTGGGCATGAACACGTTGGGCAGCGTCACGCCGCCGGCATGTCCAAGATACATGAACTCGTCAGCCGTCACCTCGGTCTTGAGGGCCCGGTCCGGATCGGAGCGCCAGTCCGGCAGGAGACCGTCGAGGCCGATAGGGTCGATCACCGCGCCGGAGAGGATGTGAGCACCGACCTCGGAGCCCTTCTCCACCACAACGACGGAGATGTCGGAACCCTTCTCGGCCGCCTGCTGCTTGAGCCGGATCGCGGTCGCCAAGCCTGCGGGACCCGCCCCCACGACGACCACATCGAACTCCATCGACTCACGGGCGGGCAGATCGGCCATAGGTTTCCTCCTGGTACGCGGCTTTTGATGGCAGATAGTTTATATATGAACAATCCAGCCGACTTCTCAAGTCCAGCCTGAACCGGTCACTTTCCTATAGCTATTCTAAGGACACGGGAAATTCTCTTTCAGCATAAGGTTATGCGAAAGCGTCCAATGCACGATGTTGAACTTCGGATGCGGTCCTACCCGATCCGGCCGCTCCCATAGAAAACACGAATGCAGGGGAACGAACGATGGAAAAGGCTGAAAGATTTCTGTGACGGAAGGCGGCCTTTCGTTGCTCACGAGCCCTGCCGGTGCTTACATATGGCTCATGCCGGACCATCCGTCCCATCATATGGCGTTCTATACGCTTTTCGACACATCCATCGGCCTCTGCGGGCTGGCTTGGAACGAGCGTGGCATCATTGGCTTTCAGCTCCCCGAAGACGACGTTGCCAACACGCGCGGCCGCATCGCCAAGCGCTTTCCCGGGGTCGTTGATGCCCCACCGCCTTCGAACATCCAGAGCATCATCGCTGATGTGACAGCGCTGCTGCAGGGAGAGCCACGTGATTTGTCAGCCGTGCCGCTGAACCTGGAAGGCGTACCGGACTTCGACCGCCGGGTTTACGAAATCGCCCGCACCATTCCACCGGGGCGCGTGCTGACCTACGGTGAGATTGCCTCCCGGCTCGGGGTCAACAACGCCCGGGCGATCGGCCAAGCTCTCGGGCGCAATCCGTTTGCCGTCATCGTGCCGTGCCACCGGGTTGTTGCGGCAGGCGGCAAGCTTGGAGGCTTCTCGGCCAATGGCGGCTCCACGACCAAGCGCCGCCTCCTTGCCATTGAAGACGCCAGACGTGACGAGACCCCGACCCTCTTCGACATGATTTCGTGAGGGCAAGATCCGTTGGGTTGTTTGCAAACCTGAGTTGTCCACAGCCCTCGGGATGCTTACATACAATCCATGCAGGATGCCCCTTCAGACCGCGACACTCTCCAGGCGCTGCTCGACTTTCATGTCGAGGCGGGGGTTGATCTCGCGCTCGATGAGACCCCGCACAATCGCTTTGCCGAGCCGAAAGCCGAGCCTGCTCGGGCGAAGGCTCCTGTGCCCAAGGCCGAGCCTCCCCGTTCCGAGACACCCCCTCCCCGGGCTTTGCCGAAAGCGGCCGCCAGCGCCCCTGAGGAAGTGGCAAGCCTTGCCCGCGAGCAGGCACGCCATGCGCAATCCCTGGAAGAGCTGGAGGCCATTCTGGCAGGCTTCGACGGCTGCGCCCTGAAATTCTCTGCCAAGAACCTTGCCTTTGCGGACGGCAACCCGGAAGGCCGCCTGATGCTGGTGGGCGAGGCTCCGGGTGCGGACGAGGACCGGATCGGCAAGCCTTTCATGGGCCGCTCCGGCCAGCTGCTCGACCGGATGCTCGCAACCGTCGGGCTCGACCGCAGCCAGATCTATGTGGCCAACATCGTGCCCTGGCGCCCGCCGGGCAACCGCACCCCGACGCCCCAGGAAATCGCCATCTGCAAGCCCTTCATCGCGCGGCAGATCGAGCTGGCGAGCCCGGAATTCCTGCTCTGCCTCGGCGGCCCCGCAGCCCAGAACCTCCTGAACATCAAGGACGGGATCCTGCGCACCCGCGGCCGCTGGTTCACCTACAAGACCGAGGATGGGCGGGAGATCCGGGCGCTGCCGACCCTGCACCCGGCCTACCTCCTGCGCCAGCCCCTGCAGAAGCGGCTCGGCTGGCGGGATTTCCAGGCTCTGCGACGGGCGCTCGACGGCAAGGAGTAAGCTGGTTCAGGCGGCCTGCTTCGGAACCGGTCCCCATGCTTCCGCCTTAAGCTCCTGCGGCAAAGTATGTCGCTGCTTGAAGGTGGATCATGCGCTGGCAAGACTTTCGAACCTCGTCCAATGTGGAAGACCGTCGCGGCATGGGCATGGCGGGCGGCGGGGGGCTCGGAATAGGCGCGATGGTGATCCTAGGCCTCATTGGCTGGGCGTT
>JALYFY010000601.1 GCA_030777385.1 Pseudomonadota bacterium
CAGGCCAAGGTCGGCCTGCAGCCCCGTCGCGAGGCTTCGGGCCAGGTGGTGAAGGACCGGGAGACCGGCACCGTCGCCGCCGACGGCGTGAGATGGACGCGCCGGCCCGTTGAGCGTGCTGTTGCCGTTGGCGACGTGGTCTATGTGGAACCCATCGCGGACAAGCAGGGCCAGTTCCGTCTGCGCCAGATGCCCGAGATCTCGGGCGCCATCGTGGCCATGGACCCCAATACGGGCCGCGTTCATGCCATGGTGGGCGGCTTCTCCTACGATCAGAGCGAGTTCAACCGGGCCACACAGGCCATGCGCCAGCCGGGCTCCTCGTTCAAGCCCATCGTCTATGCGACGGCGCTCGACAACGGCTACACCCCGTCGTCTCAGATCATGGACTCGCCCTTCGTGCTCGACATGGGACCGGGGCAGGCTGCCTGGGCACCGTCGAACTACGACGGCAAGTCCGGCGGCTTGCGGACCCTGCGCTACGGGATCGAGCATTCCAAGAACCTGATGACGGTGCGCCTGTCGAACGAGATCGGCATGCCGGCCGTGGCCGAGTATTCCCGCCGCTTCGGGGTCTATGACGACATGCTGCCGCTGCTCTCCATGTCGCTCGGCGCCGGCGAGACCACGGTCATGCGCATGACGGCGGCCTATTCCATGTTCGTCAACGGCGGCCGCCGCATCAAGCCGACCCTGATCGACCAGATTCAGGACCGCTCGGGCCGGACAATCTACCGTCACGACGACCGCAAGTGCGCCACCTGCAATGCCGAGAAGTGGGACGGCGGCGCGCCGCCGAAGCTCACGGAGAACCGGGAGCAGGTGCTCGACCCGCTGACCGCCTACCAGATGACCTCGATCCTGGAGGGTGTGGTCCAGCGCGGCACGGCGCAGACGGTCAAGGCCGTCGGCAAGCCGCTCGCCGGCAAGACCGGCACCACGAACGACGCCAAGGACGTGTGGTTCGTCGGCTTCTCGCCCGATCTGACGGTCGGCGTCTTCCTCGGCTACGACCAGCCGAAGTCGCTCGGCAATGCGGCAACGGCAGGCCAGTACGCCGCTCCCGTGTTCCGCGACTTCATGCAGATGGCGCTCAAGGACAAGCCTGCGACCCCGTTCCGGGTGCCGGCGGGCATCAAGCTGATCCGCGTCAATGCCTCCACGGGCACCCGTGCGGGAGGCGAGGGCGGCGGCACGATCCTGGAAGCCTTCAAGCCCGGCACGGCGCCGCCTGAATACGTGCCGCCGGAGCCCGAGGAGGTTCCTCAGGCCGAATACCAGGCGCCGGGGGCGGCTCCCCGCCAGGCCCTGGGCGGCGGTTTGTACTGATCCTCCCAGGCACCATATTCAATCTGCCCCTTCACAGGATTCTGAACGGACGACCCTGCAGCCGCTCCTGGCCTCAGGGTTTGCCTTCGGCTTCTGGCAAGGGCCTCCTTTACAGTGAACGGCGCTCCCCTTAAGACGCCGCTATCATCAGGCACGGACAGCAACGAAAACATGCGCGCCGAAATCCAACATCTCGTAGAAGAAACCAAGCAGTCAGTCGGGCTGCTGAGGAGGCATCTTTGACTGGGACAATGCCCAGCGACGCCTCGCGGAACTGAACGCCCAGGCCGAAGGTCCGGATCTCTGGAACGATGCGGAGGCCGCGCAGAAGATCATGCGCGAGCGCACCTCCCTCGAGGACCAGATCACCGCCATCAAGCGGATGGAGCAGGACCTTGAGGATGCCATCACCCTGATCGAACTCGGCGAGGCCGAGGGCGATGAGAGCACCGTCCAGGAAGGCGAAGAGACCATTCGCGGCCTTCAGGCCGAGGCGGCTCGCCGCCAGGTCGAGACCCTGCTTTCCGGCGAGGCCGATGCCAACGACACCTATGTGGAGGTGCATTCAGGCGCCGGCGGCACCGAGAGCCAGGACTGGGCCAACATGCTTCAGCGCATGTATGCCCGCTGGGCCGAGCGCCGGAAGTACAAGGTCGAGCTTCTGGAAATCACCGACGGCGAAGAGGCCGGCATCAAGAGCGCAACGCTCCTGATCAAGGGCCACAACGCCTATGGCTGGCTCAAGACCGAGTCCGGCGTGCATCGCCTCGTGCGCATCTCGCCTTACGATTCCAATGCCCGCCGCCACACGAGCTTTGCGTCCGTGTGGGTCTATCCGGTGGTGGACGATCGCATCAACATCGAGGTCAAGGAATCCGACTGCCGCATCGATACGTTCCGCTCCTCGGGTGCGGGCGGCCAGCACGTGAACACCACCGACTCGGCGGTGCGCATCACCCACATCCCGAGCGGCATCGTGGTGGCGTGTCAGCAGGAGCGCTCGCAGCACAAGAACCGGGCCACGGCCTGGAACATGCTGCGCGCGCGCCTCTACGAGGCCGAGCTGAAGAAGCGCGAGGAAAAGGCCAGCGCGGAGGCTGCCGCCAAGACGGATATCGGCTGGGGCCACCAGATCCGCTCCTACGTGCTGCAGCCGTACCAGCAGGTGAAGGATTTGCGCACGGGCCTGGTCTCGAC
>JALYFY010000602.1 GCA_030777385.1 Pseudomonadota bacterium
GGAGCCAGATGCCTCGCCGCGACAGCTCCTGCTGCGGCCGTTCGCAGATCGGTCAACCGTCCTCTGTCGTTGAGCACGGCAGCCAGTTCTCCCGTGTCCTTCTTGAACACGAGCAGGAGCCCGTCGCTGCTGCTGAGTCCCTTTTGCGGATTGTTCCAGAACCCGGATGCGACCTTGATGACGTAGGTATCGCCGCCTTTGAGATAGCCATACTTGATATGAACTTCCCCTGGTGGATCCTCGAAGAGAAGCTCGCCGGGAAGCGGAACAACCGCCTCCTGGCTGGAGAAAGCCGCAAATGCTCCCTCCATCAAGCCGACGAGGTCAACGCCTACAAGACGCTGTTCGATCTGCTCCAGGGTCAGGAAGGAGATTGGGTTTGCGGCCATCACGGTACTCTGCACTTTAGCCGTTCAGGATGGAAAAGATCTTGTCGCGGTTGAAGTTGGCGCCGCACAGCACGACAACGTTCTGCTGCCCCTTGCAACTCTCCGCAACCTTGAGGAACCCGGCAAGAGCAAGCGCCGCCGCTCCCTCCACAATCTGGTTTTCCTTGAAGGCAAGCTCCTTGAGAGCAAAGCCGATTTCGGCCTCCGTGCATGTGACGACCTCGTCTACCACGGACATCGAAAGCGGCAAGGTGATGCTGTCCTCATCCATGCCGCCCGCGACACCGTCTGCAAGGGTGTCGAGGTGTTCGGTCTCGACAACCCGGCCCGCTGCCATCGAAGCTGCAAGAGCGGCCGAGTTCTGCGCAGCAACACCGTAGATCCGCGTCTTTGGACTGAAGCTCTTGAGGACCGCACCGATGCCGCCGATCAAGCCTCCGCCGCCCATGGCGATGAAGACATTGTCGACCTCTCCAGCCTGCTCAAGCAGTTCCAACCCGATGGTGCCCTGCCCTGCGACGATCTCCGGATCGTTGTAAGGGGATACATAGACGAGATCGCGCAGCACGGCCTCTTTCTGAGCGTGCAGCTCCGCCAGTCCGCTTTCCTCGCCATGCAGGATTACTTCCACATTGAAGGAGCGGATCTTATCGAGCTTCGCCTGAGCTACGGTTTCGGGAAGCACCACGGTCAGCTTCTGGCCGATCGATGCCGCAGCCTGCGCCGATGCAATGCCATGATTGCCGGACGAGGCGGTGATGACCCCCCGGTCAAGCCCGAGCGACGTCATCTTGCTGGCGGCACCCCGGATCTTGAACGAGCCGGTCAGCTGGAAATTCTCTGCCTTGAAGAGAACGGAGGATCCCGTGTCGCGCCCGATCTGCCGGGAAGGCAGGAGCGGAGTCTCGTAGATATAACTGCGAATGCGCTGGCGCGCCTGGACGGAACGGGCAGCAGCTTCAAGAACATTGCTTCTCATGGCTTCAGATCCATCAAATTGAGTGTAGCCGCAATCGTTCAGCGAGCATTGGACTCCGGCTCCCGCGCCATTGCATTGCCTCGCCGCGCCAGCATCCGGAAAAGCGATGCAGCAAATTGGATCGTTGTCTCGAACTGGTCGACGATGATGTTCTCATTTGGCGAGTGGAGCATTGCGCCGTGATGGGTGAGACCGATCCCGACGATTTGGGCACCAAGCTGCTCGACGAAGGGATGAACCGTGCCCGATGCGGGGGAACTGGGCTGCACGATGGAAGGCTTTCCGAAATGCCGCTCCAAGAGCTGTTTAGCCTCCTGCACGAACCAATGGTCTGTGGATGATCGCACCGGCTTGACGTTAGCATCGTGAACGATGAGCTCGATGTCATGGAAGCCATGGCGGTCGAGATGAGCTCGAACAAGACTGACGATGGTCTGCGGATCCTGGTCCGGCACGAGGCGGAAATCGATTTTGACGGAGCCTTCCGCGGGCAGCACCGTCTTTGCACCCTCCCCGGCATAGCCGCCGGAAAATCCGTTCACGTTCATGCAGGGTGCGAAGTTCATCGCGTGGTAAAAGCCCGTCTCGTCGATCCCGTCGAGCGTCCGCTGTCCGCCGGTTACCTGCATGAGGCTGCCGAGTGAGAACGGAGGTTGGCTCACATGATCCGTTTCATCCCGACCGGGCTGCCGAACGGCATCGTAGAAACCGTCGATGGCGATCCTCCCCGACTTGTCCCGCAGGGAAGCTGTGGCGGCGGCAAGCCGCCAGAGCGGGTTGTCGAACACGGCGCCCAGGCTTGAATGCAGGTCGGCTTTGGCCGTCCTGCACCGGAGTTCGACAGCCATGACACCCTTGAAGCCGCAGAGCATGATGGGCCGCCCACCGGAGTCGATCTCGCCATACTCCCACCAGCAGACATCCACTTTCTCGCCCGGAAATCGCTTCTTCAGAAACCCTTCCAGCGAAGGGCTGCCGATCTCCTCCTCACCGTCGACAAGCCAGATGAGCCTGAAGGGCAAGGGCTCCGGGTGTTCCTCCCGGAACAGGCGCCATCCCGCCAAGCGGCTGATGAACTCGCCTTTGTCGTCGGCTACCCCGCGCCCATACCAGCGCCCGCCACGCTCGGACAGCTCGAAGGGCGGGC
This sequence comes from Pseudomonadota bacterium, assembly GCA_030777385.1. Lineage (GTDB taxonomy): Bacteria > Pseudomonadota > Alphaproteobacteria > Rhizobiales > Beijerinckiaceae > Microvirga. Next base: position 2,516 of record JALYFY010000602.1, read on the forward strand.
TTTGCCACAAGGAAACCGGATCTTCAGGCTGCACGTCGTAATGATTGTAGATCATGATCGTGAGAGGACCGCTGCCGGTTTCTCCCACCACGAAGGGACCGATATCTCCGGGAAGGATTTCGGTTTGGAATCCGGCACCGGCAAGAAGATCGCGGACCGCATCGGCGCACTCTGAGAGCTGTTCTCCTCTGGCGCTCACAGACGGGATAGCCACGAGGCGCTCGAGGTCATCCCTTGCCTGTAGAAGGTGTTCACCCAACGCTGTTGCCGTACCCTCTGCCATCGGCCCTTCCTATGCCAGGCCGCGCTGCGAGAGAAACCTGTCCAGCCGGGCCAAGCCCTCCACCAGATGCTCGGTCTTCACGCCGATCCCGATGCGGATGTGGTTCTCGATTCCGAACCAGCTTCCGGCAACGACGAACACGCTCTCCTCCTCGCGAAGCTCGTTCGACAAGGCTTCGGACGTCATCTCGAAGTCATAGCGCAGAAAGGCCATTCCACCGGCGGCTGGCCGCTGCCACGACCAGCGATTACGCTTCTCGACCCAGCGCTCCACAATGTCGGCATTCTCGCGCAGCAACGCTCGTCCGCGCGCCAGGATGCGCTCGCGGTTCTTCGGCTCCATGACGGACGCGCCGAGGATCTGGCTCAGGATGCCGCTGCCGATTGTCGTATAATCCTGACGCTTGGCAGCCTCCTCGACAACCTCCTCCGGCCCGACGATCCAGCCCAGACGCAAACCCGGGCAGGCAAATGACTTGGACAGGCTGCTGGTGATGATGACGCGGGGATAGCTCCCATAGAAGGTTTCCGTCTCTGCCCCATCGATCTCGCCGCCGCGGTAGATCTCATCGACCAGAAGCCAGGCGCCTGTCTCGCGCGCTGCATCCAGCAAGGCCTCGCGGCTGCGGCGCGACAGGACCGCACCGGTGGGATTGCCAGGGTTGGTGACGGCAATCAGCTTCACGCCACCGGCCACCACCTCCTTCAAGGCTGCAGGATCGACCTGCCAGCCCTGATCGGCCAGAAGCGGGAACCGCTGAATGTCCATGCCCAGGGCTCGGCCGAGCCCATCGACCTGCATGAAGTTGGGAACGGCAAAGAGCACCTTGTCGCCGGGATCGATCATCGCCATCAGCGTGATCATCGTGGCCTCGGACGAGCCGTTCGTCACGAGCACGTTGGAAGGGGAAGCGCCCGGATACCACCCTGCGATCGCCGACCGGAGATCGGGCCGCCCATCGGTCCAGCCATAGCCGAGCGGCAGGCGCAGCAGTGCCTGCGC
>JALYFY010000603.1 GCA_030777385.1 Pseudomonadota bacterium
GTGGTTTCGGGCGAAGCGGCTACGGTCGCTCCAGCGGGCGCGAGGCCCTGATGGCCTACACGCAGACGAAGAGTATATGGGTCGAGACTGCTGCAGAGCCCTCAGTCAGCTTCGGGTACTCGCCAGAGGCGTGAAGCCCGATGCTGCCCCGTCTTCTTCGAGGCAGCAGACGCTTTCATACCTGGGGGAGGTCGACGGGGGCTTGCCGCCGCGGTAACCTGGCCGGCCCCCATGAAGTGGTCCGGGTTGACTGTTAGTGCATGACAGGCCGGAGCGCCACGGCCGGGGTGGCCGGCGGAGCTGGTTTGGGTTGCGCAGCCGGCCAGAGCTGAACCTCGGGTGCGGGCGGGACGTAGCCGAGCGATGAGTGGGGCCGGAGCGTGTTGTCGTGCTTGCGCCAGCCCTCGATCACGACCTTGGCCTCCTGAAGCGTGGAGAAGACCTCGCCGTTGAGCAGCTCATCGCGAAGCCACCTCCGTCACGCCGATCGAGCGGATCGCCTCCGCGACCGACTGACCCTGCGCTGTCAGCACCTCCACCTGCCGCAGCTTCGCGACGATCTCCTCAGGCCTGTGCCGCTTCCTCGACATCGATCCGTCCTCCACATGGCTCAAAGCCATATGTGGAACGGCCCCTCGGACAAGAGCTTATGTGGAACGGCCCCTCGGACAAGAGCTCTCAGCAACGGTGCCCCACCCGAGAACGGTGCGGTCATATGTTCGGCCTTTGAGCGCGGCCACAGACCGCTGGCCTCGATGAAGTCCGCGATGTGAGGGGCGGATCATACCTGCGCGCTCGGAGGCGCAGAGGCTTTGGAGGCCTGTCTCACACCGGGATGTCGTCCCGTGGGGGTTCATCGCTGCTGTTGCACCTTGCCCCTGCCGGCGGCGGGCCGCCGGTCAGCTCTGATCGGTCACCCGGGTCAAGCGGCCGTGGCGCTTTCCTGAGGGCGACCGGGTTCGCGATAGATGCCGCCCTTCACCAACAAGGCCCAGACAATGCGCGCCGTCTTGTTGGCCAGCGCCACAGCGGCCACCTTGGGCGGCCTGCGCGCCAAGATCGCTGCCACCCAAGCCGAGGCTTTGCCCCCGTTGCGCGCGTGCCGCAACACGGTTGTGGCCCCGAGGATGAGCAGGGTGCGCAGCGTCGGATTGCCCATCTTCGAGATCCGACCCAGACGCTCCCTGCCGCCGCTGGAATGCGGTCGTGGCGTCAACCCGAGCCAAGCCGCAAAGTGTCGCCCGGAGACAAACCCGGTGGGATCGGGAACGAGGGCCTGTAGCGAAGCCGCCGAGATCGGGCCAATGCCGGGAACCGTGGTCAGCCGCCGTAGATCGCTGTCCTGGCGTGCTTGGGCGACGATCTCACGATCCAGGCGGGCAAGCCGTGCGGTCAGGGCCTCGATCTGATCCGCCAAGTCGGCGAGCGCCAGACGCACCGCCCGAGGCAGCCGCTCGTCGGCCTCATCGCGCACAACCGCGATCAGGTCCGCCACCCGGCTGACACCAACACCGGCCACGATGCCGAACTCGGACAGATGCCCTCGCAACGCGTTGATGGCCTGACTGCGTTGCCGCACGAGAAGGTCGCGCGTTTTGAGAACCATAGCAGCGCCCTGCTGGTCGGCGGTCTTGACCGACACAAAGCGCATTGTCGGTCGGCTGACCGCTTCGCAGATCGCCTCGGCGTCACCGGCATCGGTCTTTCCGCGCTTCACGTACGGCTTGACGTAGGCAGGAGGCATCAGCCGCACTCGATGGCCGAACCCGGCGATCTCGCGCGCCCAGAAGTGCGCGCTTCCACAGGCCTCCAGCCCAACCAGGCAAGGCCCCAGCTTCTCGAAAAAGGCGAGGACCTGTGAGCGGCGCAACTGCCGCTTCACGACCACAGATCCGTCCGCCGCGACTGCGTGGACCTGAAACACCTGTTTGGCGAGGTCGAGACCAACGACTTGGATCTGTGACATGGCAAGGCCCTCTTCGGATGACACATGGCCCGGACACTTAAGCCCGGGCTCAGCAATGCCGCAAAGCGGGGCCGTTCCACACCATCATACCTCAGGAAGGACCACTTCTCAGGGGGCAGACCAGCTGACGCCTTCAGGTGAGCCACCGTCCTCTCGGCGGCCAACCGGCTTACTCTGACGGCGGTCGATGCTCTCGTGGTCGGCTCCGAAAACGGTTGGGC
>JALYFY010000604.1 GCA_030777385.1 Pseudomonadota bacterium
CTGCGTGTCAGCTCCGGCACAGGACCGTGCCTGCTCCCACACTGCGACGCCTCGCGAGCGCGCCCCTCGTCAGAAACAAGCTAAGCAACGATATAGCTCAGCTTGCAGCCAAGGTCAAGAACAAAGACGGAACACTGCACAGGACCAGCTGTGTCATTCCGGAGGGACGCGACAGCGCAGGGGAAGGGAATCCACTCACACGCTCAGCGCTATGGATCCCCTTCCCGCACTGCGTGCGCCGGGGATGACACCCGGCGCGTCATGACCGGAACAGGTCTGGGGATAACGTCTTTGAGCCGGGTCTAAGATGTGGATCCCCGGAACACGTCCGAGGATGACGCTGAGGTTGGCATCCAACCTCATGCAAAGCGGCCCGTTGCGGCAACGATACCCTCAGTTATGCTAGGATCACGGACGTCGTGCCCGGCTCCCTGACGGCGACAAGCTTGCTGCCTGGCCAATGCAGCTGGAGCAAGAGCGATCAGGACTGATCCCGGTCGAGCATGCGCCTCACTTTGGCGGCGAGTTCCGCATAGGTGAAGGGCTTTCCGATCAGGTGCATTCCGGGGTCGAGGCGGCCGTGGTGGACGATGGCGTTGGCCGTGTAGCCGGTGGTGAACAGAACCGGGAGTTCGGGCCTGCGCCGGGCCACTTCATCGGCGAGCACGCGTCCGTTCATCCCGTTGCCGAGAACGACGTCGGTGAAGAGCAGTTCGATCTCCGGGTGCTGCTCGACGATCCGCAGCGCCTCCCGTCCGGTGGCGGCCTCGAGAACCCGGTATCCGAGATCGCAAAGCGCCTCGATCGTATAGGCGCGAAGATCCGGCTCATCCTCCACCACCAGAATGGTCTCGCCTGCGCCCTTCACCATCACCGGGCTCTTCGCGGGCATCTCGGCGGGCTCCTCGTCGGAGCCGATCAGGCGGGGCAGGTAGATCTTGATCGTGGTGCCTTCGCCAAGCTCGCTGTAGATCCTCACATGGCCGTTGGACTGCCGCACGAAGCCGTAGACCTGGCTGAGGCCGAGGCCCGTGCCCTTGCCGGCTTCCTTGGTGGTGAAGAACGGCTCGAACACCCTCTCCATCGTGGCCCTGTCCATTCCGGTTCCCGTGTCGGAGACGGCCACGAGCACATACTGCCCGGGGGGCACCGGCTCGGCGAACGCCGCCACATAGGCCTCGTCCAGGCGGGCATTGGCGGTCTCGATGGTGAGCTTGCCGCCGTCCGGCATGGCGTCGCGGGCATTCACCGCGAGATTGAGAATCGCGTTCTCCAGTTGGTTCGGGTCGGCCTGGGACCGCCAGAGACCGCCCCCGAGAACCGTCTCCAGCACGACGACCTCCCCCAGCGTCCGCCGCAGGAGATCGGACATGCCGGCGACCAGCTTGTTGACGTCGATGGGCTTGGGATCAAGCGGCTGACGCCGGGAGAAGGCCAGCAGCCGCTGGGTCAGGGGCGCGGCCCGTCGCGTTGCGTCCATGGCATGATCGGCCGCCCGCTGAAGGCGGTCGGCGCCCTCCGGCAGGCGGCGCTGAAGCAGCTCGATGTTGCCGACGATGATGGTGAGCAGGTTGTTGAAGTCGTGGGCGATCCCGCCGGTGAGCTGGCCGATGGCCTCCATCTTCTGGGCCTGGCGGAGGGCTTCCTCAGCCTGACGGTACTCGGTGATGTCGCGGCCGATGCCGTAGAAGACGCCGTCACCCGGCACGCCGGTCCAGGAGATGGTCCGATAGCTTCCATCCGCGCACCGCAGCCGGTCCTCGAACGCGGCGATGCGCTCCCCTCGCGCCAGCTTCTGCACCTGCTCCTTGAGCCTCTCCCGGTCGTCGGGATGGGTAATCTCCATGAAGGGGGCGTTGAGCAGCGTTTCCTCGTCGTAGCCCAGCACCCGCGACCAAGCGGGATTGATGGCTCGGCGTTTGCCGTCGAAGCCGAAGACCGCCATCAGCTCGTTGGAGTTCTCCCAGACCCGGTCGCGCTCGGCCGTACGCTCGGCGACCTGGGCCTCCAGGGTCTCATTGAGGCGGCGAAGCATCTCCTGCGCCCGCTTCTGTTCGTCGATGTCGACAATCACAAGAAGCGCGCCGCCAATCTGGCCGTCTGAGTTGTGGAGCGGCACGCTGCTGAAGCGGGTCCAGATCTCCTGACCGGCATCCGAGCGGTGCAGGAACTCGGTGCTGGGCACCGTTTCACCGCGGAGCGCGCGGGGCGCGGGATAATCGTTCCGTACAAGTTGCCGGCCATTCTCATCCCAGGCGAGCCATCGCTCCTCGGCATCATCCAGGCGGGAGGGGATGATCCCGCTGGGGATGAAATGCCGGAAGGCCGGATTCGACAGAAGCGGATTGCCGTCGGGATCGATGAAGCAGACACCCACCGGCAGATTGTCGACAAGCGTTGTCAGGCGGGCGCGTTCCTCGGCAAGCTTTGCCTGGCTCTCCTGCAGGGCTGCCTCGGCCTGTTTGCGATCCGTAATATCGGTAAAGCTCGCCGCAACGCCGCCATCCGGCTTGGGAGCCGCATGCATCTCGACGATCCGACCCGAATGCACCGCCGAGCGAACCTCGAAGGTCTCAGCCTCTCTCTGCTCCATGACCCGGCGAAAGCGCCGCTCGATATCGGTGCTGACAGCCTGCGGAAACACGTCCCAGAGATGACGGCCCAGCACCTCGCCTCTGGACATTCCAAAGAAGCGTTCGGCTTGTGCGTTGAAGACGGTGAGGCGCCACTCGGCATCGAAAGCCAGGAAAGCATCAAGGGCGCTGTCCAGAACCAGGCTGAGCTGCGCCTCCCTCTCCCTCAGCGCCTGCTCCGCAACCTTGCGGTCGTGGATATCCTCGACAACCCCGTACCAGCGGACGATTCCCCCGTCCTTGCCCCGGCGAGGGTAGGCGCGGGCACGCATCCAGCGGTGCTCGCCTGTTGCGGCAATGCGGATGCGGTACTCCACGTCGATGGGCTCCCCCGCGGCAAGGGCCTCGGAATAGCGGGCAAGCGTTGGGGTGAGATCCTCCGGGTGGACGGCTTTGGCCCAGCCGGTTTCATAAGGCTCGTCCGGGGTCTGTCCGGTGATCTCGAGCCAGCGGCTCGAGTAGGAGGTGATGTTCCCGTCCGGATCCGCCGTCCATGGCACCTGCGGATTGAGTTCGACCGTATGCCGGAAATGGTCCTCGCTCTCGCGCAGGCGCTCCTCGGCCTGGATGCGCTCATGAATATCGATCACCGAGCCGACATAGCCCAGAAACTCTCCAGCCTCGCTCAGACGCGGCGAGGCGGTGTCGAGAACCCAGCGGTAGCTGCCGTCTGCCCGCCTTAGACGGTACTCGATCTGGAACAGCAAGCGTTCGGCATTGGCCGCATGGAAGGCCTCCTCGGTCCTGGCCTTGTCATCAGGATGCGTGGCATCCAGCCAACCGAACCCTTCGGCCTCGGCCTTGCTCTGACCGGTAAACTCGTACCATCGACGATTGAGATAGATGCAGTAGCCGCTTGGGTCGGTGACCCACATCATAACCGGGGCGTGATCGGCAATGTCGCGAAAGCGCGCCTCGTTGCTGCTGTGACTGCCGCTCGCCTGCAAGGGTGTCATGATCAGGGAGCGTAAACGTCCGAGAAGAGACGCAAGACTTAAGCCCTGCTGTGCGTGCCTCCTGGCCTCAGAAGCCTGCGGGGGCCTACCATGCATGGGTTATGCCTCCGGTCCCGAGCCATGCCACGGCGCATCTGCACCCGCTCCTATCCCTGGGAGCGGGCATCAAGGCAAAGCTGTTGGAGATGAGAACAAACACTGCCGATAGGTGGTCTACACAGGGCTCCGCGTCAACGGAGGCCTGTGTAGATAGCGCATTTTGGATCCGATGCTCTAGCGACGGGACTGGATATACTGCTCCAGCAGGGCCAGCGCCAGCTTCCGGTCGCTCTCATCGGCAGCCACGAAGGCTTCCTGGTACAGGGAGGCGATCCACTGGTCCTTCACGGAGTCCGTTGAGGCCTCCCGGGCAAGGGTCAGCCACATCAGGCCCTTGGCCCGCTGGCGCGGAACGCCTTGGCCTGTCATCAGCAGGTGCCCCAGGAGCGCCTGGGAGGCCGTGTGGCCTTTCTCGGCCGCCAGATTGAACCAGCGCGCCGCATGCCGGGCATCCTTCCTGACACCCGTGCCCTCCAGGTAGAGGCGGGCCAGGTTGTACTGGGCATTCGAGTCGCTGAAGTAGGATGCTGCGTAGCTGAACATCTCAACGGCGCGGGCCGGATTGGCGGCCACGTAGGTGTCCTTGATGCCGTCCAGGAAGTAGGTGCCCAGCGCCACGAAGGCGCTGGATACGACGGGGGCATTCGGAGAATCCGGGCTCTCGTCCGCATGCTGATCGGCAAGCCTTGAGAAGTACTCGAAGGCCTTCAGGCTGTCATGCTGGACGCCGTCGCCATCCGCATACATGCGCCCGAGCTTCCACAAGGCGAGCGAATGCCCCTGGCCGGCCGCATATTCGAGCGCGTGGACGGCGCCCACCTTGTCGCCTGCATTGTAATCCCGCATGCCGCTGCGCAAGGCATCGCGGGCCGAGCCGTACTTGGTTGCCGGGGTCGTCAGCGCAGGCGTGAGCGGTTGCGGACGCGGCGCCGCATCGAGCGCATGGACTGCGCCTGCGCCAAGGAGAGCCGCCCACAGAGTGGCAGCGATGAAGTTAAACGTCCGCATAAGTTTCTTTTTCTGCGGCTCCGCCGGGATGGGTGACAGCCCCATCCCGTGCAGGACCCACGGTTTGCGCATATTTCCAGAGATAGCCGGAGGTGGACCTTGTCTCGCGAGGTGTCCATGCGGCCCGACGCTGAGCCAGTTCCTCGTCGGAGAGTTCCACCTCGATGGTGCCGTTGATCGCATCAATGGCGATGATGTCGCCGTCCGCCAAGAGGCCGATGGGACCGCCTACCGCCGCTTCAGGCCCCACATGGCCGATGCAGAAGCCCCGGGTCGCACCCGAAAAGCGCCCGTCGGTGATGAGCGCCACCTTGTCGCCCATGCCCTGCCCGTAGAGCGCCGCGGTGGTCGAGAGCATCTCGCGCATGCCGGGGCCGCCTCGCGGTCCCTCGTAGCGGATCACGAGAACTTCGCCTTCCTGGTACTGGCGCTTCGACACGGCCTCGAAGCAGGCTTCCTCGCCGTCGAAGCAGCGGGCCGGACCGCGGAACACCTGGTTTTCGGTTGCCATCCCGGCGACCTTCACGATGGCCCCTTCAGGCGCGAGGTTGCCCCTGAGGCCTACGACGCCGCCGGTCACCGTGATCGGCTTATCGGCCGGATAGACCACGTCTTGATCCTCGTTCCATTTCACGGAAGCGAGATTCTCGGCCATGGTGCGGCCGGTCACGGTCATGCAGTCGCCATGCATGTAGCCATGGTCCAGCAGCGTCTTCATGAGAAGCGGGATGCCGCCGACCTCGAACAGGTCCTTGGCCACATAGCGCCCGCCCGGCTTCAGGTCCGCGATGTAGGGGGTGCGCTTGAAGATCTCGGCCACGTCGAACAGGTCGAACTTGATTCCCGCCTCGTGCGCAATGGCTGGCAGGTGCAGCGCCGCATTGGTCGAGCCGCCGGAGGCCGCCACCACGGTCGCGGCATTCTCCAGCGCCTTGAGGGTCACGATATCGCGCGGACGGATGTTCTTGGCGATCAGGTCCATGACAGCCTCGCCGGCAGCAGAGCAGAACCGGTCGCGAATCTCGTAAGGCGCTGGAGCGCCGGCCGAGTAAGGCAGGGCAAGGCCCATGGCTTCGGAGACGGTCGCCATGGTGTTGGCAGTGAACTGCGCCCCGCAGGCGCCCGCCGAGGGGCAGGCTACCTGCTCGAGCTCGGTGAGGTCCTCGTCGGACATCTCGCCGACGGAGTGCTTGCCCACCGCCTCGAAAAGATCCTGCACGGTCACCTGCCGGCCGCGGAAGGAGCCGGGCAGGATCGATCCGCCATAGATGAAGATCGACGGCACGTTGAGGCGCACCATCGCCATCATCATGCCCGGCAGGGACTTGTCGCAGCCCGCCATGCCCACAAGCGCATCGTAGGAATGGCCGCGCATGGTCAGCTCGACCGAGTCCGCGATCACCTCGCGGGACGGGAGCGAAGCCTTCATGCCCTGGTGGCCCATGGCGATGCCGTCGGTGACCGTGATGGTGCAGAACTCGCGCGGGGTGCCGTTGGCCGCCGCCACGCCCTTCTTCACGGCCTGGGCCTGGCGCATGAGGGAGATGTTG
>JALYFY010000605.1 GCA_030777385.1 Pseudomonadota bacterium
GGCTTGAACGCCTGCACGCCCTGAGAGAGCGCTTTACGAGAGCCCGCCATCACGACCGGGCATACGATGCCTATCTCATCATCCAGCATGTGTACGAGCGCTGGGCTGATGAGATGTTCTGCTCGCCGCGATAGCCGTCAGGCTCACGCGTCTGCTATCCCTCGCAGCGGGGACGGACGAGGGGCTGGGCTGGATTGACCAACCAGCGCGGGCGCATGCTGACCACCCAATAGCGGGCCGAGGCTTTGGCGCTGGACAGGCCTGTATCACATTCAGTGGGTTTGGGAGCCTGCGCCCGGTCAACGTGGAAGAGGTCATCCTCGGCGCGGTGGCGCGCCGTCCCTCTATATGTGGTGTTTTGCAGGTTCATGAGCGTTCCCCTGTCCTTGGGTCAGGAGAACTATCGGCAACGCTTCGAGTTCCAAGCCCCCTGTGAAGATACGGCTGATTTGGTGAGAAGCCTGAGTGCACCGCCTACCATCCTGAGGGTGCAGGGTCGCGGAGCCCTAATTGTGCAGGCGCGATGGTTCGACAGCCAAGTCAGGTACGCAGGTGGGGAACGCGGTGGGGAAGGTCTATAGAGTCAGAATGAATCTTTAGCTATTTCAACGACTTACAGACAGATAATGGCGGAGGGAGCGGGATTCGAACCCGCGATACGGTTTCCCGTATACACACTTTCCAGGCGTGCGCCTTCAACCACTCGGCCACCCCTCCAGCATGAGCCCGTTCAAGGCTCCAGGACCTGAGGCTCGCGATGAGGCGCGAACCGTTCCGGTCCTCCGCAGCGTCTTGCGGAGCGCCCGTGTATCGCCAAACGGGGGCAAAAAGCAAGACCGAACTTGTGGCAAGCTATCCTGAATCGGCTTTGCTATTGCGAAAAGAATGCATTAAATGTTCCCCCTCTGTTTGGAGAGGTATCCTCCCTTGAAGTTTCTCGCGCGTAGCCTTGGCCTCCTGCTGATCGCAGCAGGGTTCATCGGACTGGTCATCGATGGTACGCGGTCCATCGTCAACAATGCTGTATCGTTCGCGCCGATCGGAAAAGTAGCCAGCACGTTTTTCCCCACAGGCATGGCCGGGCTCGAGGGCAACATGGCGCAGCGCGGCTATCCCTGGCTGTGGGATCCGATTGCCTCGTACGTCCTGCAGATGCCGGCCTCGCTCACCGGCTTCTTCATCGGAGCGCTGCTGCTGTGGCTGGGGCAGAAGCCCCTGGAGCCGATCGGGTATCTGGCAGGCCGCTGAACCTTCACGGCAAGGTGACGCAAGCCGCCACTCCCGCACCTCCCAAACAATGCTTACATAAGCGGGATCACGCGAGGGATCCCCATGTTCAGCTTCCGCAAACGACCTGACCTGCCATCACCTGCTGAGGCTCTTCCCGGCCGGACCAGCCCGTTGCCCACGGCAGAACGCCACTTCATCAACGACCGCCCCCTGCAGCCGCCCTATCCGGACGGCATGGAGAAGGCCCTGTTCGGCCTGGGCTGCTTCTGGGGCGCCGAGCGCAAGTTCTGGCAGATGGGCGACGGCATCTGGATCACCGCCGCGGGCTATGCCGCAGGGGTCACGCCCAATCCCACCTACGAGGAGGTGTGCTCCGGCATGACCGGCCACAACGAGGTCGTGCAGGTGGTGTTCGACCCCAAGGTCACCTCCTACGAGGCCCTGCTGAAGACCTTCTGGGAAAACCACGATCCCACCCAGGGCATGCGCCAGGGCAACGATGCCGGCACCCAGTACCGTTCCGGGATCTATGTGTTCGACGAGAGCCAGAGAAAGGCCGCCGAGGCCTCGAAGGCTGCTTACGGCGAGGCGCTCGCCGCCCGGGGCTACGGGCCGATCACCACCGAAATCCTCGAGGCCGGGCCGTTCTACTTCGCCGAGGACTACCACCAGCAATACCTGGCCAAGAACCCGAACGGCTATTGCGGTCTGGGCGGCACCGGCGTGTCCTGCCCGGTCGGCGTGGGTGTCGCGGCCGAATAGGCCATCCCACCTATCTTCTAGACACGGAGAGCGGCTCGCCCCTGCAG
>JALYFY010000606.1 GCA_030777385.1 Pseudomonadota bacterium
TCCGCGAGCGCATCACTAAGGCAGCCGACGAGGCTTACGCCCAGCGCGTGGAGGCGAACTCCGCCGAGGTCATGAACTATGTGGAGAAGCAGGTTCTCCTGCAGAGCCTGGATCACCTCTGGCGCGAACACCTCGTGACCCTCGACCACCTGCGTCAGGTGATCGGCTGGCGCGGTCTCGCCCAGCGCGATCCGCTCAACGAGTACAAGTCCGAGGCGTTCGAGCTGTTCAACGGCCTGATCGGCCATCTGCGCGAGCAGGTGACGGGTCAGCTCATGCGCATCCAGGTGGTGTTCCAGCAGCCGGAGCCTCAAGGCCTGCCGCCCATGTTCGCCCAGCACCTCGATCCCGCCACCGGCGAGAACGAGTTCGACATGCCCCAGGGCGGCGCCTTCGGTGCCGGCCCGGCGCTCGGCTTTGCGGCTGCCGCCGCCGAGATGGAGCCGATCCCGGCCCGCGACCCGAACGACCCTTCGAGCTGGGGGCGGGTGAGCCGCAACGAGCCCTGTCCCTGCGGCTCGGGCAAGAAGTTCAAGCACTGCCACGGGCAGTTCGTGGCCTGAGGCGCGAAGAGCTGAAGCATCGATGAAAAGCCCGGCCCTTGTGCCGGGCTTTTTCTTGAGCGGGGCTTCCGTCCCCCGATGGCTGGCCTCGGCCAAGGCGATTGAAGCGCAGGTTCCGGAACAGCAAAGGCGATGGGGCGTTTGGCCTTGGCTGCAAAAAGGAAGCTTGGCACTGTGCGAACGAAATCCCAGAACCGCAACTTCGTCTGGCTTGCCGCCGCATCGGTGCTCGGATTCGTGGCAATCTTCGTCGCCTGGTTCCTGCTGCCCGTTCAGGAATGGCTCCAAGGCTTCAGCGAGTGGGCTCAGGGCCTTGGCGTGATCGGTGTTGCGCTCGTCAGCGTCGCCTATGTGATCTGCACGATCCTGCTGGTTCCGGGCGTTGCTCTCACGCTCGCCGTTGCCGTTGCCTATGGGTGGTGGGCGCTCCTGATCTGCTTTTTCGGCGGAATGCTGGCGGCTCTGATCTCCTTTCTCATCAGCCGGTATCTCGCCCGCGATCGGGTGAAGCGGTTCATCGACAAGCATCCCACGATCAGGGCCATCGATACCGTCGCCCACGAAGAAAGTTTCAAGACGATCCTGCTGTCCCGGCTGACTCCCGTCACGCCCTTTGCGGTGGAGAATTATGCCTTCGGCGTCACGGGTGTTCGCCTCGGCTCGTTCCTGCTCGCAACAGCCATCGGGATCGTGCCGGGCACGATCCAGAACGTGTGGATCGGCGTGATCGGCCGCACCGCCGCACAGGGCGGAGCCGGCGTGGCGAACTGGATCCTGCTGATCATCGGCCTTGCGGCCACGGTCGTTCTCACCGTCTGGATGACCCGGCAGGCCAAGAAGAGAATGGCGTTGCAGGCGCAAGCCTGAGCCAAGTTGCAGCAAGCCTGCTTCCCTCTGACATTTTGCCCGACCCGGAGCCCTCGTGCCTGGGCGCGACCCATGCCATAAGGCCGCCAAACCTCTTCGGGCCTTGAGACTTATGATTCGTATCGAGAACGTCAGTAAACAGAACAGCCACCGGATTCTCTTCATCGAGGCCTCCGCAACCCTCCAGAAAGGCGAGAAGGTCGGCCTTGTGGGGCCCAACGGCGCGGGAAAGACCACGCTCTTTCGCATGATCACCAAGGAGGAGCAGGCGGACGAGGGCCAGGTCTCCACCGATCGCGGGGTGACCATCGGCTATTTCAGCCAGGATGTCGGCGAAATGACCGGCCGCAGCGCCGTGGCCGAAGTGATGAACGGGGCAGGACCTGTGAGCGAGGTCGCCGCCGAACTGAAGGAGCTGGAAGCCGCGATGGCGGACCCGGACCAAGCGGAGAATTTCGACGCGATCATCGCACGCTACGGCGAGGTGCAGGCGCGCTACGAGGAGCTCGACGGCTACTCCCTCGAAGGCCGTGCCCGTGAGGTGCTGGCGGGCCTCGGATTCAGCCAGGAGATGATGGACGGCGATGTCGGGGCCCTGTCAGGCGGCTGGAAGATGCGCGTTGCGCTCGGCCGCATCCTCCTGATGCGTCCCGACGTGATGCTGCTCGACGAGCCGAGCAACCATCTGGACCTCGAGAGCATCATCTGGCTGGAGGAGTTCCTGAAAGGCTACGATGGCGCGCTGCTCATGACCTCGCACGACCGCGCCTTCATGAACCGCATCGTCAACAAGATCATCGAGATCGACGGCGGCTCGCTCACCACCTATTCGGGCGATTACGAGTTCTACGAGCAGCAGCGCGCCCTGAACGAGAAGCAGCAGCAGGCTCAGTTCGAGCGGCAGCAGGCGATGCTTGCCAAGGAGATCAAGTTCATCGAGCGCTTCAAGGCGCGGGCCTCCCACGCGGCCCAGGTGCAGAGCCGGGTCAAGAAGCTGGAGAAGATCGACCGGGTGGAGCCTCCCAAGCGCCGGCAGGCCGTCGCGTTCGAGTTCCTGCCCGCGCCCCGCTCGGGCGAGGATGTGGTCAGCCTGAAGAACGTTCACAAGCGCTATGGCAGCCGGAGCATCTACGAGGGGCTGGACTTCGGGGTGCGCCGAAAGGAGCGCTGGTGCGTCATGGGCGTCAACGGCGCCGGCAAATCCACGCTGCTGAAGCTTGTGGCGGGCGCGACCACGCCCGATGAAGGCACGGTCGCGGTCGGCGGCAGCGTGAAGATGGGCTACTTCGCCCAGCACGCCATGGAGGTGTTGGATGGGGACCGGACGGTGTTCGGGTTCCTGGAGGATGCGTTTCCGCAGGCGGGCCAGGGGTCGCTCCGCACGCTTGCCGGATGCTTCGGCTTCTCGGGCGACGACGCGGAGAAGAAGTGCCGGGTGCTCTCAGGGGGCGAGAAGGCGCGCTTGGTGATGGCCAAGATGCTCTACGACCCGCCGAACTTCCTGGTGCTCGACGAGCCCACGAACCATCTGGACATGGCCACCAAGGAGATGCTGATCGATGCCCTGTCGCGCTACGAGGGCACCATGCTCTTCGTCTCGCACGACCGCCATTTCCTGGCGGCTTTGTCCAACCGGCTGCTCGAACTCACGCCGGAGGGCGTTCACCAGTATGGCGGCGGTTATACGGAGTACGTGGCGCGCACCGGCCAGGAAGCCCCGGGCCTGCGTCACTGAGGTTTGAACTCCAAAGCCCGGCCTTAGCGCCGGGCTTTTTGCTGCGGCAGTGTCACCATCCGGCATGGTCCAGGCTCCTGACGCAGAGCAAACCGGCCCCACAGCAAGATCTGAAGCCGAAGGGCTCCGGTTCACCAGCTTTAGGCAAGCATCGGCCTCTATAGAGTGGGGCGCATAACAACCATTTTTGAAGAAATTTCCGGCAAAGATCCCTCGCGATTTTTCTTTTCTCACTCTCTGGGCCGAAACATCATGGCATTGAATACGTCACTTCCGGTGCTCATCGTCGACGACTACCAAACAATGTTGCGCATCATCCGTAACCTCCTGAAGCAGATCGGCTTCAACGATGTCGACGAAGCCAAGGATGGTTCTGAAGCCTTGGGCAAGCTGAAGGAGAAGCAGTACGGGCTCGTGATCTCCGACTGGAACATGGCTCCGATGACGGGCTTCGAGCTTCTTCAGAAGGTTCGCGCCGACGCGGAGCTCAACAGCCTGCCGTTCATCATGATCACCGCGGAGGCCAAGACCGAGAACGTCGTGGCCGCCAAGCAGGCCGGCGTCAACAACTACATCGTGAAGCCCTTCAACGCAGACACCCTGCGCTCGAAGATCGCCGCCGTGCTCGGTGAGTAGCCACCATGCGCCTCCCGCCACCGGTTTCTTTCGATCCGCTGAGCCTGGATCTGCTGACCCAGTCGCGTGAGAGCATTGCGGCCCGTCGGCATGCCGAACTCATGCGTGGCATGGCTGCCATCCATGCGGCTCTCGAGCCGAACAGCGGGGCTTCGAAGGCTCTCCTGGACCAGATCCGAACGGATCTGCGCGAGGCCCTGAGGCTCAAGGAGGAGCTCGACGCCATCGCAGGCTCGATCCAGCGCACCAAGCAGGAGATCGCAACCCTGCACTCCCGCACCCCAGGCGGCCAGGTGACCAGCGTCACCGACGAACTAGGGGCCGTGGTCTGCGGCACGGAGGCTGCCACCAACAGCATCCTGGCAGCGGCCGAAGAGATCGACGAGATCACCGGAGCCCTCGCTCCGCGCCTGTCTGGCGCTGACGCCGAGATGACCCGGCGGATCTCCGACAAGGTGATCACGATCTTCGAGGCCTGCAATTTCCAGGACATCACCGGCCAGCGGATCAGCAAGGTCGTGAACTCGATGAAATTCATCGAGGAGCGCGTGACCCAGATGGCGCAAATCTGGGGCGGCCTGGAAAGCTTCAGCGACGTGGAGGCCTTCCAGGTGCCTGAGCGGGAGGGCGACGAGGCTCTTCTGAACGGGCCTGCTCTGGATGGCGACCCGACGCGCACGTCCCAGGACGATATCGACGCCCTGTTCGGCTGATCCGGCGCCTGCTCTCTACCTCTCGTGCATGATGCGAAAAGCCCGGCCTTCGAGCCGGGCTTACCTGTCTGGAATGACCGGGATCCTTGCCTCAGCGCCGGTAGAGGTACGTATCCGGCAGGCCGAGGCGGCGGCAGGCCTGCACGGCAGGCAATGACGGAAGAACGAGCCGGTCGCTCCCCTTGGCAAGGGTGCGGACGAGGGCACGCTCGAACGGATTGAGACTCCAGGCGGAGCCCAGCCGCAGCCGATCGCGCACCCAGGCGGGCAGGATCTCGACTGCCGCCTTGAGCAGCACGTTCTGGAGCGGCCGCGCTGGGGTCGGCAGGAGCGGGGCCTTCCTCATGATATTCAAAAGCTCGCGGATGACGGGCGAGGCGACGAGCCTGGGCCTCATGGTCTCGAACAAGGCGTCGAGATCCTCCTGCGAGGCAGGTGCGCCGGTTGCGCCGTAAAGCTGCGCGATGGGAACGGCCTCGGAGAAAAGCCGGGCCCGTTCAGCCGGTGTCACCGCGCTCACATAGGTGTGGTAGGCCTCCGTGAAGCCGAACCCTGCCGTCGCCTGGACCCAATCGAGCAGCGCCGGATCGTTGGCATGATAGGCCTCGCCTTCGCTGGTTCGACCGGAAACCCGCTCGTGCCGCCTGACGACGCCTGCGATCATGGCCTCCGCTTTGCTGCGGGGCCCATAAACGGTGATCATTGCAGCAAGGCCGGTTCGCTGCAGGCGCGCCACCGGATCGGTTCGGAAGTTGCTGTGCTGCCAGACGCCATCGCGAACGCGGGGCTCGCCGAACTCGAGCAGGACCGCCGCAACGCCGCCGATGAAGAGCGTGACCGGGTTTTTGAAGATCAGCCAGGACACGGAGTCTGCTGAAACCAGCGCCGGCTCCAAGCGCGGCACCGAGAAATCGATTGTCTGCGTAGGCTGCAGGAACGATTGCGCCAAATGATCGATCTGGCGCCGGAGCGGGCCGGGCAGGGTGATGACGGCTGGGCTCTCGAACACGGCAAAACCTCCACCCCTCAACCTCTCCGGAGGTCCAAAGGTTGCCGCGCCGTTTCCGCCTCCATTATCCGACTGAACGGCAGGCCCTTATACCGGGCCCGGACCAACAAAAAGCCCGCCGGTGAGGCGGGCTTTTGGATCTTTACACCGAATTCGGATTGCTCAGTTGGCAGCAGCCACGTTGACCTTGGAGGGCGCCTGAGCCCGCTTTTCGGGCACGGCTTTCGCGGCAGGGGCCGTCCTGGCGATGGGAGCCGCAGGAGCCGCTTGGACCGTCTCGGCCACGGGCTGTGCGGCCGAAGTGCTGAACAGGTCGCCGACGCCGCCAAACATCTTCTTGTAGAACGGCGTCTCGTCTGACGCGGCCGCCGCAGCCGCCACCGGAGCGGTCTGCTGGGCCACCGCTGCCCGGCTCTCCGGCTGCGTGGCAGGCACTTCCTTCATGGACGCGAAGGCAAGCGCCGTTGCCGGGGCTTCCGGCTTGGCCTGCTGGCCGCTGTCGTTGAGGGCGATCACCTGCGGACCCGACGAGATGCCGTCGATCCGGCTGACGTAACCGAGCTTGCTGTCGGACACGCCGGTCACATTGGCCAGCGCCGTGCGGAAGGACTCGTGGGTGTCGCCATCGTTGTAGACGAGCTTGATCGGCTTCTCGCCCTTGGCGACCAGCTGGGCCACCTCCTGCTCGTCCTGGGTGCGCTTCTGCGCCACGACGGAGGCGGTGTCAGGATCCACGTTGAACTCGTAGCGGCCCCTGCCGACGGCAACCTGCAGCTCGTCCTTGGTGACCTCGAAGGTGTCGTAACCTTCCTTCAGGTTCTTCCAGAAGGCGATGTTCTGATCCATGCGGTGCTTGGCCAGGTTCTCCGCCGTCATCCGGAACGGATAGGACTGGAACTGGAAGCCGCGCTGGCCGGCGCCCAGGGCCTCACGGGCGATGGCGTAGATCTCGGCGATGTTCTGGTCCGTCATGGCAAAGCAGCCGCGCGACGAGCACGAGCCATGGACCATGATGTCGCCGCCGTTGCGGCCGAACGACCGGTCGAAGGCGTTCGGATAGCCGGTGTCGAACGAGAGATAGAAGTTGGAGTTGGGGTTCATCTGCGCCGGGGTGACCGTGTAGAAGCCTTCCGGCACCTGGCGGTCGCCTTCGCGGGTCTTGGGGCCGAGCTGGCCCGACCAGCGGCAGATCGGATAGGTCTTGAGCAGCGCGTACTTCCCGTTCGACCCGCGCTTCCAGACCTCGAGCTCCGATTCCTTCTTGTAGGCCCGGACCAGGATCGGATCGTCCTTGGACATGCCCTTGGTCGACATCAACGCCATGGTGGTTGGCGGAATCGGAACCAAGTGGCGTGTAGAGCCTCGGGAGAGATTATCGTCCTGGCAGGCTGCAAGCGCGAGCACGAGGCTCGCAGCCAATGCGATACGCTTCATCATGGGGGACCCCGCAATTTTTGATCTGCCGGCTCTGTGCCAACAGTTCCCCTTCACCCTTAAATCGTTAGCCTTAACCCGCCCTTACTGCAAGCGGGGCCGTTATGAGGTTATGATTAAAGAGAGGTAAAAAATCCCGCTTTGGACGCCTCTCCCTCGGGAAAGGCATCCCTTCGGGGGTAGGGCAGGCAAGCCGCAGAGCCTCGGGACAAGCGGTCCGAGGCCCGATTCACCTTAGAGCTTCCGGCCGATGGCGAGGAACTTGTCGGCGCGGTGATCCCGGATTTCGGCCGGTCCCATATTGCCGAGGTCGTGCAGGGCTTCCTCGATGGCATTGGCGGTCGAGGCGATCGCAGCCTCCGGGTTCCGGTGGGCGCCGCCCATGGGCTCGGTCACGATGCCGTCGATGATGCCCAGCCGCAGGAGGTCCTGGGCCGTGATCTTCATGTTGGTGGCGGCGTCCTGGGCCCGGGCCGCGTCGCGCCAGAGGATCGAGGCCGCGCCTTCCGGCGAAATCACGCTGTAGATCGCGTGCTCCAGCATCAGCACCTTGTTGGCGGTGGCGATCGCAATGGCGCCGCCCGAGCCGCCTTCGCCGATCACGACGGACACATTGGGCACGCCGAGCGACAGCTGCATCTCGGTGGAGCGGGCGATGGCCTCGGCCTGTCCGCGCTCCTCCGCCTCGATGCCCGGATAGGCGCCGGCGGTGTCCACGAAGGAGATCACCGGCAGGCCGAAGCGGTCCGCCATCTCCATGAGGCGCACGGCCTTGCGGTAGCCCTCGGGGCGGGCCATGCCGAAATTGTGCCGGATGCGGGTCTCGGTGTTATGGCCCTTCTCCTGGCCCATCACGCAGACCGGCTGGCCGCGGAAGCGCCCAAAGCCGCCGACGATCGCCTCGTCCTCGGCGAACTTGCGGTCGCCGGCGAGCGGGGTGAACTCGGTGATGAGCCCGGCACAGTAATCGAC
>JALYFY010000607.1 GCA_030777385.1 Pseudomonadota bacterium
CCTGAAGGCGTTCCACACCCACACGTCGCCGATTCACAGCTAGTGAGATGCGACGGCACCGCCTTTTCCCTCCCCCTTGCGGGGAGGGGTAGGGGTGGGGGTGGAACGACTGGGTGAGAGTTCAGCCCGTTCTGGCTCTGTATCACTTCTTGCGCTGGCTGAATGGTGCTCAGTGTTTTGACTTTGCGACCCCCACCCTCAATCCCTCCCCGCAAGGGGGAGGGAACCCGCGTTCAACGCCGCCGGAACGGTGTCCAGAACATCCTCGATAGACGTCATCACGTCCCTGTTGGTGAAACGGATCACCCGAAATCCTTGGTTTCCAAGATAGCTCGTCCTGCGCGCGTCATGGGCCGCATTGGCGTCGTAGCCATGCTGGTTTCCGTCGACCTCAATGATCAGCCTCGATGTGAGACAGCAGAAGTCTACCACATAGGGGCCAATCGGAACCTGGCGACGGAAGTGCCCCCGCTCCAGAGGAATTCGATGCCGCAAGTGCCACCAGAGTTTTCTCTCAGGATCAGTGAGGTTTCGGCGCAAGGACCGCGCACGGTTCCGTTGCCTCACAGATGGTCTGTTCGAAACATTCGTGATCCAAGCGTTCGTCATGGTTCCGACTGCTCTTTCAGATCACTCCGTCCAGGACACTTCCGTCACATCGTTCGACGGGATCGGCGAGTTCTCCCACAGGCCCTGCACCTTCGCGTTCCACACGCCGAGCTTCGGCAGCTGGAACAGGAAGAGGGCAGGGACATCCTCGGCCAGGATCTTCTGCGCCTCGGCATATTTGGCAAAGCGCGCCTTCTCGTCCGTGGTCTTGGCGGCTTCCGCCACCAGTGCCTTGAACCGCTCGTTCTTGTAATTGAAGTAGTAGCTGTCGCGGGCGAAGATATCGATGTCGAGGGGCTCCGTGTGGGACACGATGGTCATGTCGTAGTCCTTGGCCTTGAACACCTCCTCGATCCACTTGGCCGGGAATTCGGTGGGGATGATCTTCAGCTCCACGCCCGCCTCGCTCAGCATGGCGGAAAGCAGCTCCGCCGAGCGGCTGGCATAGGCCATCTGCGGGGTCTTGATCGTGATCGACAGGCCGTTGCCGTAGCCTGCTTCCTTCAGGAGGGCCTTTGCCTTCTCCACATCGTAGGGAACGACGTTGGTGGTATCCACGAAGGCCGGGTTGTTGGGGGAGAAGAAGCTGCCGATGGGCTGGCCGAAGCCGGAATAGGCGCCCTCGATCAGGGTCTTGCGGTCGACCGCATGCATGAGGGCGCGGCGCACGCGCACGTCGTCGAAGGGCTTCTTGGCGCTGTTGAGGCCGGCAACCGTCTCGCCCTCGGTGTTGCCGGCAACCGCCTTGAAGCGCGCGTCCTTCTGGAATTCGGCGAAGAGCTCCGGTGCGCTAATCGTTGGGAAGGCGTCCACATCGCCTGCCCGCAGAGCCGCGACCTGCGCCTGCGCATCGCTGATGAACCGGAAGGTGACGGTGTCCAGCTTGATCTTGTCCTTCTGCCAGTAATCCGCGTTGCGGGTCAGCTCCACCCGGTCGCCGCGGGTCCAGGACTTGAACTTGAACGGCCCGGTGCCGACTGGCGTGGCCGCGTTGTTGGCCGCCGTCTCGGGCGCCACGATCACCGCGTCGCCCCAGCCGAGATAGTAGAGGAAGTTGCCCGAAGTCTCCTTCAGCTTGATCACCACCGTTGCGGGATCGGGCGTCTCGATGGCGGTGATGGGGGCGAAGATCTGCTTCTGCGCATTGGTGGATTTCGGATCGCGGGCGCGGTCGAAGGCAAACTTCACATCCGCCGAGTCGAAGGTCGAGCCGTCGTGGAACTTCACGCCCTCCTGCAGGCGGAAGGTGTAGGTCAGGCCATCCGGCGAAACCTCCCAGCTTTTCGCCAGAAGCGGCTGCACCTTGCCGGCCCGGTCGATGCGCACGAGGCCTTCGTAGAGGTTGACCCAGGTGACTTCGCGGATGGCGACGGGGGCCGCAACGGTCGGATCGAGGCCCGGCGGCTCGATAGGCATGCCCACAACCAGGGAGGTCTTGGCCGCATAGGCCGGGATGACGCTGACGGAAAGAAGGAGGGCGGCAGTCAGGAAGCGCTTCGTCATCAAGGCTTGAACTCCATCCGATGTGGCTGCGACAGGTCGCGGTGCGTCCAGCTTACGCAGGACTGAGCCGGATGGAAGGGCTCATTACGGATTCTTCACTTAACTTCAGCCCGGCAGGGGCCTAAGCAGCGGCTGTGAAGGACCCGCCGGTGCCGCTGTTTCGAGCAGGCCTTCGGTGGAATGGAGAGGTTTTGAGATGGCCCTTGAGACGGCACGGGTGCCCACCGAGAACGGCGCCAGGTACCTCCAGCAGCTTTGCAAGCACTGGAGCCACAAGCTGGATGTTCACCTGTCGGACAACGAGGGGATCGTCCGCTTCCCGAATGCCGTCGCCACCATGACGGCGGCCTCCGATGTGCTTACAGTGACGGTCGAGGCCGAGGACGACGAGACGCTCCAGCGGATGAAGGGCGTCGTCGCCTCGCACCTCGACAGGTTCGCATTCCGGGAGGCGCCGCTTCCTTTCGATTGGCAGAAGAGTTGAAAAGGCTGTTGCCGTGTCATCCCCGGCAGCCGCAGGCCGGGGAGGGACTCCATTCGTACGTGCTGTGGCTATGGATTCCCTTCCCCTGCGATGGCTTACGCCATCTCCGGCCGGGAAAGACAGTGAGGTCAGCGCCACCTTGTCATCCCCGGCGAGCGAAGCGAGGGAAGGGGATCCACTCACATGCGTGGCGCTACGATTGAGATCACCGGCACAAGGCCGGTGATGACATAGCAGGTGTCGCTTGCGTCAGATGCACCGTCCCCCATCGACCTCCAGCACCACGCCGGTGATCATGCTGGCCTCGTCGGA
>JALYFY010000608.1 GCA_030777385.1 Pseudomonadota bacterium
GCTCTCGGCAGGGGCAGAGAGCACGAGCCGTCGGTTCATCCGCGGTCAGCCCGGCCCTTCCAGCCCGCGCGCAGGCACGAGGTGCTACTCGCCGGTCGCGAACTTTGGGGCGAGGGTTCCACACTTAACCAACGCGCGCGCGAGGTGCTTGCTTACCAACGCGCGCGCGAGGTGCTCGTTCTCAGGCTGAAATCTTTGATCCTCCGCCTGGGCTGAACCCACAGACGCGGTCGCGCAGCTCGATCCAAAACGCATCGGCGTAAGCCCGAACCAGTCGCTCAACCGCCTCAGGCTCGTGTCCCCGCTGCTGGAGTTGGGCACGCCACCAATCACACGCGTCGGCCACCTCACGCTGGATCGCCTGCGCAGCGATGTCGTCGCGGCCCTCGCTCAAGTCCTTCAGCAACGGCCAGTCGATCTCGTTCTCACGTTCCATCTGGTCGAGGCGCTCGACGGCAGCCCGGCGCATGCGGGAATCCTCGCCCTCGTTTTGGGTTCGCTCGGCCGCGACAAGCGCCACAGTGCTGGCCTGCGTTTCAGTCGGCAACGAGCCGGACATTCTCGTTCGCCTCATGCGCATCCGCCACAGGCGGGCGCGGGGTTTCGAGGCCGGCTCTCTACCCCAAAGGCGCGAACGCCCGTCCTGGGCTGCTCCCCCGGCGCGGAAAAGGCATCGTAGCGCGCGAACCTCGGTCCGCCGCCGCTCGGGGGTGAGAGCCAGCTCGCATCTGCCCGCGTGCCGCACTGGTGCCGCACTCCCATGTCGAGTTTGAGCTCAAGAACAGGGGAGATGGCCGCCTTGGCAGCCGTCAGAGGAGTCCCCAAGAGCACCGCAGGGGGACGCGGCGACGGCCCCGAACCGCCCAGCGTGCAATATTGGCAAAACCCGAGGCGGTTAGGCTGGCCTGAAGCGAGTTCGGACGAGGTCGGGCAGGTATGGAATGGCGGGCTGGTCTGGGACGGCGAGCCTAGTGCCGAGGTAGTCCCAGAACGACACTCCGAGCTTCTGGCAGGTTTTCATCAGGCCCAAGAACGCATCCCGGCAATCGCGTCCGATGTCGCTGCGGGTTCCGCCGCTAACCTTGCGCCGGATCACCTGGGCCCGGATGTCGTTCTCTGATCCGTTGGTGTGTAGCGGGATCTCGGGGCGGTCGAGCACTCGGAGCAGTTCGGGCTTGTTGGCGTGCAACCGCGCGAGTAGCCGGTCCAAGACGACGAAGCCGGTCCGACGCTCAAAGATCCGATCAAACCGCACGCGCAGTTCGGTCCTTCGTCGCGGGGTCGGCTCTCTCCGGTAAGCCTTGAGGTCGCGGTAAAACCACCAGATCAGCGCTCGCAGGTATTGTTGCACCCTGCGCTGGTGATCGGTGAAGGTGTCGAGCTTGTGCACCAGGCGCTCGGCATGCACCCAGCACAGCGCATGACACCCCACCATGAACTGACCTGCATCATCGCTGACGATCACCGTCTCGGGCAGGAAGCCGTTGGCTTTGATGGCGCCCCAGAGCGCGCCCTCGGTGGCGATGCGCACCGGATCGGGGTTGACCCTCAGATCGGTGATGCCGAGCCGCTCAAGATGCGCCTGCCAGGCCGCCCGATCCGGGAAGGTGTGCTCCGGATGCGTGGCCAGCCGCTCAATAAGCGGACCAGCCAGGGCGCGCTCACGCATGTAGGCCAGGGCCTCGGCGTTGATCGCGTAGTCCGGATAGCCAGCCCGCAGCAACCCGAGGAAGTTCAGCCGGCTTTTGCTGGCCGTGGTACCGAACCAGGCGAAGTGGTCGTTGCCGATCTGCGTGCAGGTGCCGTTCGCGGCCTTGTGGCGGGCCCCGGTGTCGTCCGCCGTGATCCAAGCGGCTTGCGTCAGCCCGGCGCGCAGCACATCGCGAGCCTCATCGAGGAAGCGCTGCTGGCCCTCGATCAGCAGGCGCATGACCTGCCGTGTGGAGATGGCCAGACCGATGGCCTGCAGCTGCGCCACTAAGCGCGGCACGGTGACTTGCCCCTGATGATACTGGGCCAGCACAAAGCGGCGCAGCTCCGGCCCGAAGTGACCATCGACCCCACCCGGCAGCGGCGCTACGATCAGGTGCCCGTCCGGTGTCAGCCAGCGCTCCCGGCGATAACGGGTGCAGCGGGCCCGCAGCACCAGGTCCTGAACGAGGAAATCCGCGTAGCCCTTGAAGCGCGAGCCGGGCGGCACCGTGGCCCCGATGACCTGGTCTTCGACGGCGACGCGCGGCCTCACCGGACCGCGGCGGCCCTTGCGAAGACTGGGCGGCTTCGGCTCGCTGGCCTCCTCCATTCCGCTCGGCTTCAGCGCTGGTCGGCCCTTGAGCCCTTTCAGCCGCGCGATCTCCGCGCGCTGGGCCGCCACCGTCCGCTCTAGGGCCGCCACCTTGCTCAGCAACTCAAGGACTAGCGCCTTCAGCTCAGTCGGGGAGAGTGCGTCGAGGTCACCGGGGGGAGCCATCCCTCCAGGGAATCAGAGGCAAGAGCGTCGGGGAAGCGAAAACCGCGCTGCCGCCACCAGTTTTGCCGCTGGTACCAGCCAGCGCGCCAGGTCCTTGCGCCGCCAGCGCACCACGCCGTGGATGGCCGGGATCGGTCCGCTCTCCACCATCCTGGCGAGAGCCTGGCGTTGCTTCTCGTTCAGCTTGGGGC
>JALYFY010000609.1 GCA_030777385.1 Pseudomonadota bacterium
GGTCTACACCGTCATCGTCGCGCTCTATCGGGAGAAGCGTATTGCAGCTCGCCTCATCGATGCTCTGACGCGGATCGATTACCCCCAAGCCAAGCTCGACATCAAACTCGTGCTCGAGGCCGACGACCGCGAAACCCTTGAGGCTCTGGGCTCCGTCAGCCTGCCCGGCAATATGGAGGTGATGATTGCCCCGAAGGGCGAGCCCCGCACCAAGCCGCGCGCACTCAATGTTGCCCTGCCGCTGGCACGCGGCCGCTACACGGTCATCTACGATGCTGAGGATGTGCCAGATCCAGGTCAGCTCCGCTTGGCGGCTGCCCGGTTCGCGCAGATTCCGCCTGGCGTCGCCTGCCTTCAGGCCCGGCTGACCATCGACAACACCGACGATTCCTGGCTGACGCGGTTCTTCACCATCGAGTATGCGGCACTCTTCGATGTGATCAATCCGGGGCTGGCGGAGATCGGCAGTCCGATTCCCTTGGGCGGAACGTCAAACCATTTTCGCACCTCGGTGCTCAAGGACGTTCATGGCTGGGATGCCTGGAACGTGACCGAGGATGCCGATCTCGGCCTCCGCCTAGCCCGGCTTGGGCACGGCGTGATGGATCTTCCCTCCTCCACCCTCGAGGAGGCGCCCAGCACCCTCAGGGCTTGGATGCAGCAGCGTACGCGGTGGATGAAAGGCTTCGTTCAGACCAGCATCAGCCATTCGCGCAAACCTTGGACCACTCTGTCCCAGCTGGGAATCTGGCGCTTCTATGCCGCAATCGTCTTGAGCATGGGAAGCGTCCTCAGCGCGCTGGCCTACCCGCTCCTGACTGGAATCCTCTTGAGCGCATGGTGGTCCGGAGCCTCTTGGAGCGTTGGCCTCCACTGGGAGACTGCCGCCTATACCTGGAGCATGACGCTATTCGCCTTTGGCGCGGCCTCAATGCTCATTCCAGCATGCGTAGCCCTTCACCGACGCCGCCTGTGGCGGCTCCTGCCCTGGGTTCCGCTTCTGCCGCTCTATTATGTGCTCGTCAGCCTTGCGGCTTGGCGAGCCTTATGGGAGCTGGCCGTTGCGCCGTTTCGCTGGAACAAGACAAGCCATGGGCTTGCCCGCACCTCCCGCACCGGATTGTTTCAAAAGCACCACGCTAGGGTCGTCAGCACCAGGTCGTTGAAGACCGCACCGCCATAGCGCCACCAGAGGAGGCCGCCTGACCCGACAAGGCACAGGACGGCTCCAGCGAGAAGGCTCATGCGAACCCGCCGCTCCTGCTGAGGGATGTCTCCGGTGTCGATGCTCATCACGGCTCTTCCGCCAAGGCTTGAAGATCCTATTATAGGCCGCCTCAAGCCTGGATAAAAGACATCAGGCCTGCAGCCAGTTCCGCAGCCTGGACAGGCGCGGCTCCTCCTCATGGGCGACGGCCTGGGCCAGCGCGGCGCGGCTCCCCACCAGAACCACGAGACGGCTGGCGCGGGTGACCCCCGTATAGAGCAGCTTGCGCCGGAGCATGGAGGCCTGCTGGAGCACGACCGGAATGATCACTGCCGGGTACTCGGAACCTTGCGCCTTGTGGATCGTCACCGCATAGGCCAAGGCCAGCTCGTCGAGTTCCTTGAGCGTGTAGACCACGTGCCTGTCATCGAAGGAGACCGTGAGCTCGCCGTGGTCCCGGCTAACCTCGCGCACGATGCCGACCTCGCCGTTGTACACGTCACGCTCATAGTCGTTCCTGACCTGCATGACCTTGTCGCCGGGCCCGTAAATCCAGCCGGCCCTGTGAAGGCTTTCAGGCCCGGGTGGATTGAAGAGCTGCTGCAGCTCGCCATTCAGCATATGCGTGCCTAGGCGCCCGCGGTTCATGGGGCACAGCACCTGGATATCGCGCAGGGGATCGAGACCGAACCGCCTCGGGATCCGGTCGCGCATCAGGATCGTCATCTTGGTCATGGCCTCTGCCGGAGTATCGGCCTCGACGAAGTAGAAATCCGAATCCGCCCGATGCTCCAGGTCGGGCGCCAATCCGCGATTGATGGCGTGGGCGACCGTGATGATGCGGCTTTCCCGCTCCTGCCGGAAGACCTCCTTCAGATGCACGACCGGCACCGCGCCGGACGCGATGGTATCGGCAAGGATCTGTCCGGGACCGATGGACGGAAGCTGATCCACGTCACCGACGAGCAGCAGGGAGGCTTCATCCGGCAGGGCGCGCAGGAGGGCTGCCATCAGCCGGATGTCGAGCATCGATGCCTCATCCACAACGAGGAGATGGCAGTCGAGCGGCGCCTTGGCATTGCGGCGAAACCCACCTTCGGAGGCTTCCAGGAGCCGGTGAACGGTTTTGGCCGGAAATCCTGTGCTTTCCGCAAGACGCTTTGCTGCCCGCCCCGTTGGCGCACACAGCGCAATCGCCAGTTCGTGCTGCGTGCACAGATGAGTCAGGCTTTTGATGAGCGTCGTCTTGCCGACACCCGGACCACCGGTGACGACGAGCACTTTCGAGCGACAGGCAGCCGCAAGGGCCTCGCGCTGGCTTGGCGAATAGGACACGCCGATGGCAGCCTCGGCCTCGGCGATCACCCGGGCGCTGTCGAGTCCGCCCCAGGGATGCGTCGAGCCCGCAGCGATCTCCTTCAAACGCTGCGCGATGTAAAGCTCAGCCCCATAAAGGCTCTTGAGAAAGACGCAGCGATGCCCGTCGAGATCATCGGACACGAGCTGCCCTGCGGCACAATGAACATCGAGCACAGGCTTCAGCTGAGCCTCGGGAACATCCAGCAACGCGCTTGCCTGCCGCAGCAGGTCATCCGCCCGCAAGCCCGAATGCCCCTCTCTCACAGCCTCGGACAGGACGTTCGTGAGGCCTGCCTGCAGCCGCACTTCGGCAGTTGGCTCGATGTTGAGCCGCATGGCCACCTGATCGGCCAGCGGGAACTCGAAGCCAGGAATGTCGAGGGCAAGCCTGTAAGGATTGGCCGAGATGATATCGATCGCGCCGACGCCATAGGCACGGTAGACTCGCGTGAGCAGAAATCCGCCGACGCCATGCGCGTTTAGGAAGGCGGCAATGTCCTTGAGGGCGCGATGCTCCGCCCAAGCCTCGCCGATGCTTAAGGCTTTCGCCATGCCGATGCCGTGCACGCG
>JALYFY010000610.1 GCA_030777385.1 Pseudomonadota bacterium
GTTCCGCCTGCTGGAGTTCCTGATGCAGAGCCCCGGCCGCGTCTTTTCCCGCGAGCACCTGCTCAATGCCGTGTGGGGCCACGACGTCTATATCGACGAGCGCACGGTCGACGTGCATGTGGGCCGCTTGCGCAAGGCGATCAACCTGCCGCGCAGGCCCGATCCCATCCGCACGGTTCGCGGCGCAGGCTACTCCTTCGACGAGACCTTCGCCCGCGAGGAACAGTCTCTGAACGCTTGACGCCAGGACATGAAAACGAAGAGGCCGCGCTGCATGCAAACAGCGCGGCCTCTTCGTTTGTGGTCTGTTGGAAGCCTCAGGCGCGAGCGAGCTTGCGTTCGCGCTTGCGGTCGGCCACCGGCTGGTAGGCGACGCGGGCGTGATGGGTGCAATAGGGCAGGCCCGTGATGGAGCGGGCGCCGCAGAAGCGGAATTCCGGCTTGGTCGGATCGCCCATGGGCCAGCGGCACATGGACTCGCGCAGATCCATGATGGTCACGCGCTCGGACATGGGAATGGCGATATCCTCGTCCGGCAGGAGCGTCGGCTCCTCGACCACCGGCTGAAGCGAGATCGGGGCAACCACCACATTGTTGTTGTGGGGCTGGGGTGCGATCGGGGTGGGAGCGCTGGGCGCGCGGGTCGCCTTGCGCGGGCGGGCCGCGGCAGCCGAGCCTGCGGGCTTGGCATCCTTGGCGCGGCCGGAAAGGCCGAGGCGGTGGACCTTGCCGATCACCGCGTTGCGGGTCACGTTCCCGAGCTCGGCGGCGATCTGGCTCGCGCTCAGCCCGTCAATCCAGAGCTTCTTGAGAAGCTCGACCCGCTCGTCCGTCCAAGTTGCGCCCGCATCTATCATTTTTGACCTGCCTCCATCGGTGGCCGCTTTGAAACTCAGAATCCCAGATGCCTCGCGGACAGGGTTTTTATGTCCGACCGCGTTGCGAGGGTCGCTCCTGAGGGTGAAAGCCGCCGCACGAATGCCGTACTCGACTGCCCCGAAGTTACAGGATGGGTGGACTCCGGCGCAAGAGTCCCTGAACAGGCCATGTCGTTTTCCCCAAGGAACTCACCCTGGGTCAATATTCCTTGTGATGGGTCAGTTCATTTCTCTTGAATTGACAGGGTCTTCAGCCTCGTTAGAATCCACAGCCGTGCCGCCCCGCTTGGGCGGCGCTTTCTTTTTCGGGCCCGGGTGCGACCTTGGGTCCTTCAAGGCGGAGACAGCCTGTGACATCGCCATTGCTGCAGAATTACGCACGCGCCGAGCTTTCCTTCGAGAAAGGGGAGGGGCCCTGGCTCTTCGGCCGAGATGGCGAGCGATATCTCGATTTCGGAGCCGGCATCGCCGTGAATGCCTTGGGCCACGCCCATCCGCACCTGGTGCAGGCCCTGACCGAGCAGGCCGGGAAGATCTGGCACACCTCGAACCTCGTCCAGATCCCCGAAGGGGAGCGGCTGGCGCAGCGCCTCGTGGACAACACCTTCGCGGACGTGGTGTTCTTCTCCAATTCCGGCGCCGAGGCGAACGAGGCGGCCATGAAGATGGCCCGCCGCTATCATTACGTGAACGGCAACCCGGAGCGCTTCCGCATCATCACCTTCGAGGGCGCCTTCCACGGCCGGACGCTGGGCACCATCGCGGCCGGCGGCCAGGCCAAATACCTGGAAGGCTTCGGCCCCAAGGCCGAAGGCTTCGACCAGGTGCCGTTCGGCGATCTCGATGCCCTGAAGGCCGCCATTGTGCCCGAGACAGCGGCCCTCATGATCGAGCCGATCCAGGGCGAGAGCGGCATCCGCTCCGTTCCCGTGGCCTTCCTGCGGGAACTGCGCGCGCTCTGCGACAGCCAAGGCCTTCTCTTGATCTTCGACGAGATCCAGACCGGCGTCGGCCGCACGGGCAAGCTCTTTGCCTATGAATGGGCCGGCGTGACGCCGGACATCATGTCGGTCGCCAAGGGCATCGGCGGCGGCTTCCCCATGGGCGCCTGCCTTGCCACGGCC
>JALYFY010000611.1 GCA_030777385.1 Pseudomonadota bacterium
CGACGGTTACGGCGATCATCGACCAACCGACCGTTTCCTTCAAAAGCAGGGCGGACAGCGTCAGCCCGAAGAAGGGCTGCAGGAGCTGCAGCTGTCCGACGCCGGCGATGCCGCCGAGAGCCAGGCCCCGGTACCAGAACACGAACCCGATCAGCATGGAGAACAGGGACACATAGGCAAGGCTCAGCCAGGCCGGCAGGGAAACGTCGCTCCACACCGGCGGGAGAGCGACGAGCAATCCTCCTGCCGTCGCCGGCAATGACAGGGCCAGGGCCCAGGAGATAACCTGCCAGCCGCCGAGCTTGCGGGAGAGCTTTGCCCCTTCCGCATAGCCGAGGCCGCACAGCACGATGGCCCCCAGCATCAGGGCATCGCCTGCAGACGAGGTGGCATCCCCATGGATCAGCGCGTATCCGCTGACCAAAGCTCCTCCCAGGATGGAGAACACCCAGAACGCGGCCCTTGGCCTCTCCCCGTTGCGGATGACGCCGAAGACTGCGGTGGCGAGCGGGAGCAGGCCGATGAAGACGATGGAGCGGGCGGAAGTGATGTGCTGAAGCGCGAGGGCAGTCAGAAGCGGAAAGCCCACGACGACGCCAAGAGAGACGATGGCGAGGGGGGCATAATCGTCCCGGGCCGGCCTTTTCTGGCGCAGACCGACGAGCAGCATGACCCCTAAGAGACCCGCAATGGTCGCCCGCGCCAGGGTGAGGAACAGCGGGTCGAAGCCCGATACGGCGACGCGGGTTGCCGGCAGCGATCCGCTGAAGATCAGCACGCCCAGAAATCCGCAGATCCATCCTTCGGTCGTTCTATCCATCGTCTGGCTCCTGACCTCACCGTTCTCGATCAGGCGGCATGGATTTTCCAGGTACAGTACGGTACAGTTTGCCCAAACTGTATTGGGATGGAGCGCGGTACGGTGGACGATCTCTCGCCTCAGCGACATTCCGGAACGCAGATCGAGCGCGTCATGCGAGCGATCCGGGGCCAGATCGACAGCCGCTCCTTGCCTCCAGGCGCAAAACTCCCCTCGATCCGATCCACTGTCGAAACGATGCGGGTATCCAAATCCACCGTCGTCGAAGCCTATGATCGGCTCACGGCTGAAGGCGTCATCAAATCCCGGCCCGGTTCGGGCTTCTACAGTGCCGCCCCTCTTCCTCCTCCGTCCTTGGCGGACATTGCCCTGCGGCTTGATCGCTCCATCGATCCGTTCTGGGTCTCGCGGCAGTCGCTGGAAGCCGGAAAGAACATGTTGAAGCCCGGATGCGGCTGGCTCCCGAGCCACTGGATGCCTGAGGAGAGCATCCGCCGTTCACTGCGTTCCCTGGCAGGATCGAAGGACCGGACAGGTCTCACCGACTACGGTTCCCCCCCTCGGACTGACAGCACTGCGGCAGTACCTCTCGCGGCGCATGGCGGAGCAAGGCGTGCAGGCCGCTCCCGACCAGATCCTGCTTGCGGATTCTGGCACGCAGGCCATCGATCTCGTGTGCCGGCTGCTGCTCCAGCCGGGCGACGCGGTGCTGGTGGACGATCCCTGCTACTTCAACTTTCTGGCCCTGCTGCGCGCCCATCAGGCCAAGATCGTCGGCGTTCCCTATACGGCGACAGGACCCGACATCGCCTCCTTCGAGCAGGCGCTGCGCGAGCACAGGCCACGGCTCTACATCACCACTTCCGGGATCCATAACCCGACCGGAGCGGTGCTGTCGGCGGTGACCGCCCACAAGGCTCTGAAGCTCGCCGAGGCGCACGATCTCTATATCGTCGAGGACGACATCTTCGCGGATTTCGAGACCGAGCCTGCACCGCGGCTGGCTGCTCTCGATGGTCTCGACCGGGTGGTGCGGGTCGGCAGCTTCTCCAAGACCTTGTCGGCGTCGTTCCGGTGCGGGTACATCGCCAGCAGCCGGAGCTGGATCGACAAGCTGACGGATTACCGGATCGCCACGGGGTTCTCCAGCAACCGCCTCTCGGAGGAGCTGGTTCTCAACGTTGTGGGCAGCGGACCCTACCGCAAGTACAAGGAGGCTCTACGGGCACGGCTTGCGGACGCAAGGGCAGCCGCGCTCCCGCACTTGAGGGGGCTCGGCATCGAGCCATGGCTGGAGCCGAAGGCGGGCATGTTCCTCTGGTGCCGGCTGCCCGGCGGCATGGACGCCGCCGATGTTGCGCGCCGCGCCCTTGCGGATGGTGCCATTCTCGCCCCCGGCAACGTCTTCAGCCCGTCGCAGACGATGACCGGCTTTCTTCGGTTCAACGTGGCGCAATGTGTCGATGAGCGGGTTTTTCGGGTGCTCGAAAAGGCAATGAGGCAGGCCGCCTGACGTGCCTCTGGGTTTCGGATGGAGCGACGATGAGCGTTGCCCCAGCGCGAGGGCTCTGCAGGGGACGTGACACCCGGACACTTTGGTTTTAAGACGCCCTGAACCCTGAAGAAGCGCCATGTCCCACAACACCTTCGGTCACCTGTTTCGCGTCACCACCTTCGGCGAAAGCCACGGGCCTGCGCTCGGCTGCGTGGTCGACGGCTGCCCGCCCATGATCCCGCTCGAGGCTGCCGAGATCCAGGCGGAGCTCGACCGCCGCCGCCCGGGCCAGTCGCGGTTCACGACGCAGCGGCAGGAGCCGGATCAGGTGAAGATCCTCTCAGGCGTCTTCACCGACGAACGGACCGGGAAGCAGGTGACGACGGGAACGCCTATCGCGCTGCTGATCGAGAACGTGGATCAGCGCTCCAAGGATTACTCCGAGATCAAGAACTCCTACCGTCCTGGGCATGCGGACTTCACCTATGACGTGAAATACGGCATCCGCGACTACCGCGGCGGCGGCCGCTCCTCGGCCCGCGAGACGGCGGCGCGCGTGGCGGCCGGCGCCGTGGCCCGCAAGGTGCTCTCCGGCGTCACGGTCCGGGGTGCGCTCGTGCAGATGGGGCCGCACGCCATCGACCGCGGCAACTGGGATTGGGACGAGGTCTCCCGCAATCCGTTCTTCTGCCCGGACGCGAAGGCTGCCGCCTTCTACGAGGAGTATCTGGACGGGCTGCGCAAGGCAGGCTCTTCCATCGGGGCGGTTCTGGAAATCGTGGCGGAGGGTGTGCCGGCAGGCCTTGGCGCTCCCATCTATGGCAAGCTCGATTCCGATCTCGCCTCCGCCCTCATGTCGATCAATGCGGTCAAGGGTGTCGAGATCGGCGACGGTTTTGCAGCAGCAAGCCTGCGCGGCGAGGAGAATGCGGACGAGATGCGCCCCGGCAACCAGGGCGCTCCCACGTTCCTGTCGAACCATGCGGGCGGCGTCCTTGGTGGCATCTCCACCGGTCAGCCGGTGGTCTGCCGCTTTGCCGTGAAGCCCACCTCGTCGATCCTGACGCCGCGCGCCAGCGTCACCCGCTCCGGCGCTGAGGCCGACGTGATGACCAAGGGCCGGCACGATCCCTGCGTCGGCATCCGGGCGGTGCCGGTGGGCGAGGCCATGGTGGCTTGCGTGCTGGCCGACCACGTATTGCGCCATCGCGGGCAGGTGGGGCAAAGCGCGGCTTGGCCCTTCGGCTCCTGATCTGTAATTTTAGTTTTACTAAAATTCGGTTCTCGGCTAAGCCTCGGCCATGAGGTTGGCTGACTGGTTGTCCCGCAATGGCGTGTCGCGCGTGGAATTCGCGCGACGGATCGGCGTCACGCCCGGCGCAGTCACCCAATTGTGCAATTCCAAGCAGGCTTGGCTCTCACGCGACACGGCTGAAGTTATCGCCCGGGAAACCCGCGGGGCTGTGACGCCCAATGATTTCCTGCCCCTTTCCGCCCAGGAGGCTCTGATGTCCAACTCCGTCACCGAAGCCATCGAGGCATTCACTCGTGGTGAAATCGTCATCGTCACGGATGACAACGACCGTGAGAACGAGGGCGATCTCATCGTTGCGGCCTCCCTCTGCACCCCGGAGAAGATGGCCTTCATCATCCGCAACACCTGCGGGATCGTCTGCGCGCCTTTGACAGCCGCCGAGGCCCGCCGCCTGCGGCTCGATCCGATGGTGCAATCGAACGATGCGCCGCTGGGCACGGCCTTCACCGTCACGGTCGACGTCAAGCATGGCCTGACCACGGGCATCTCCGCCGAGCAGCGCTCGAACACGGTGCGGGCGCTTGCCAACAACAACATGGGCGCGAGCGACTTCGTGCGCCCCGGCCACGTCTTCCCCTTGATCGCCAAGGAGGGCGGCGTGCTCATGCGCTCCGGCCACACGGAGGCAGCGATCGACCTCTGCCGGCTCGCCGGGCTGCCGCCCGTCGGCGTGATCTGCGAACTCGCCAACGACGACGGCACGGTGATGAAGGGCGCGGAGATCGCGGCCTTCGGCGAGCGCCACGGCCTGCCGCGCGTGTCCGTCGCCGACCTCATCGCCCACCGCCAAGTGCGCGAGAAGCTGGTGGAGCGGCTCGGCTCGTTCCCCGTCCGCACCGAGTGGGGCGAGATAACCGCTCACGCCTACGCCACGCCCTTCGACCCCGTCCAGCACCTCGCCCTCGTCCACGGCCGCATCGGCGACGGCCGCGACCTCCCCGTGCGGCTGCACCGCGCGATCGCGGTGGGGGACGTCTTCCAGGGAGGCAGGGCGATCGGCGCGGCCCTCAAGCGCATCGCGGAGGAGGGGCGGGGCGTCCTCGTGTATC
>JALYFY010000612.1 GCA_030777385.1 Pseudomonadota bacterium
GTGCCGTTGCCGGACGACGCCATGGTGAACTTGCCGGGTGTCGCCTTCGCTTCCGCGATGAATTCCTGCACGGTGGTGGCCTTCACCTTCTTGGGGCTGACCACCATCAGGTTCGGCACGCCGGCCACGAAGGCCACGGGCGCAAAGTCGGTCAGCGCATCGTAGGGCATCTTGGCATAGAGGCTCGGATTGATGGCGTGGGTGCCCACCGTTCCCATCACGAGGGTGTATCCGTCAGGCTCAGCCTTGGCGACCGCATCGGTGCCGATATTGCCGCCTGCTCCGCCGCGGTTCTCAATGATGAATTGCTGCCCGAGGGCCTGGGACAGCTTGTCCCCGATGAGCCGGGCAAAGATGTCGGTGGTGCCGCCTGCCGTGAAAGGCACGATCATCCGCACCGGCCGGGACGGATAGGCAGCTGTCTGTGCGAGGGCCGCTCCGGAGGTCACGCATGCTGCGGCGCTCAAGACGAGCCCGAGCATGGTTCGGCGTGTGGGGCTGGAAAGAAGTGGCATTTCGGCTCCCTGGGATTGGTGTCTTTGACTGTGAAGTAACGCACAGTAATGACATGAGAGCCCAACTGCCGGACGAGGGCAATACAGGAGCCATGCAGTCCCTGCATTCGTGAGGCGGGCAGCCCTCAGCTGACTCCATCGGCCGTGGAGCCCGCCCGCCAATACGCTACGACTAGGTGATCCGACGTGGGCATTTGCCACTCCTTGCGCAGGAGCCTCTTGAGGCAGCGGCAGCTCTTCTGCTCGCAGCCCGCCCAGATGAAACGACGCATCCCGTCTGCTGGAGGACCGATCCCGCGCACGGTATCTTCGATCAACGATGTGGTGCCGGCCGGCGCTCCGTTTCGGTGGATCCAACGGATGTCCAGCTCCGCCGCGGAACGCAGAGGCTGCTCCTCGCTCTTATCTGCGACCTCGATCACCGCAGTGGCTTTGCATCCAGCCGGAAGGGAGGCCAGGATGCGACTGATGGCCGGGAGCGCGGTTTCATCGCCTGCAAACAGATACCAGTCGGCTGCAGGAATGTCGCCGCCACCGGGACCCATCAGACCGATGACATCGCCAGGCGCGGCCAGCTTGGCCCAGGATGAGCCGGGCGTGTCTTCGCCCTCGTGGAGCACAACATCGATGTCGAGTTCTCCCCGCGCCACATCGATCTCGCGAATGGTGTAGATGCGAACGATCGGACGGTCCTCTCCGGTCGGCCATAAGGGCCGCCCGTCCTCGCCCGTAACTGGCCAGCGGGGGACAGCACCGGGCCGGGGCGGGATCAGCAGCCGCACATGCAGTCCGCCTGTGGCAAAGCGGGCAAGGTCGGGCCCGCTCAACCGGATCCTGCGCATACGCGGCGTGATGTTGGTAGCGCCGACAACGCGCATTTCGCGAAAGTAGGGGAGCGGCGTGCCGGCGGCACCGTCGCCTGACCAGACGAGGCGCGGCTTGTCGTCGGCCGCAAAGGTCAGGAGATGCTCGGCAACGCTCATCTTGACGTAGGCCAGGCAAGTCGGGTCGCATCCTTCTGCAAGAAGGTTGAGGCTTCCGTCGTCCACCTCAAGACAAATCGATCCGTAGGCGATCTCCAGCCGCGCCGAACGCTCGGCTCTGCTCACGGACCCAAATTCGGTGAAGTAGTCGCACAGCTTTTCCATCACCTGGAAAGGTCCCGAGAGCGGGACCCGGGCTTCGGCGCGAAGGATTTGCGAGGTCATAGGCTGTTCCATCGAAGATTGCGGTGCCTAGCGATTGTTGCGCAGGAGCCAGATGAGGTATGGCCCCCCGATGAGGGATGCGAAAAGACCCAACGGCAGCTGGTATGGAAAGGCGACGATCCTGCAGAGCCAATCGGCACCGGTCATCAATCCAGCACCGATCAGGATCGCCGCCGGGAGCTGATGACGGGACCGGCCAAATCCGAGAAGCCGCGCCATGTGGGGAGCAACCAGTCCGACGAAGCTCAGGGGACCGACGATCAAGGACGCTCCAGCCGTCAGGCCGCCCGACAGCAGAATGAGGATCGTGCGGCTCGTCCTGAGCGGCACCCCGACGGCACGGGCTTGATAGGCTCCGAGGGGAAGGATGTCGAGCCAACGGGCCATGAGGGGGAGGGTCCCCAGGAGGATCAGCGCCATGGCCAATGTGATCGACGCTTCGGTCCAGCCGACCTGGTTGGTGGAGCCGCTGATCCAGGCCAGGAGCTGGAAGGCCCGTGCATCGCCGGTCACCATCGCGGCGTTGACGAGAGCATTGCAGAGCGCACCTGCCGCGATGCCTCCGAGAAGAAGGCGCGTTGAATTTTCACCTTTCCGGCCGGCAATCGCCAGAAGGGCAACCATGACGATCAGGGCGCCGAGCATGGCGCCCGTCATCCTTGCGCTCATGGTCGGTGCCGGCAGGCTGAAGAGGACCGCCGCCAGCCCTGCACCGGCACCGGCGCTGACACCTAGCACCTCAGGGCTTGCCAGCGGATTTCCCGTCATGCGCTGGAGGATCATGCCGGCTGCAGCCAGCATGGCTCCGGCGGCGCCTGCAGCGACGATCCGCGGCCCGCGGAAGGGAAGCAGATCTTCCAGGAGCGCTCCGGTTGCCACGCTCCAGCCCTCGGGCCCCTGCCCGACGACAAGCGCCAGAACAATCACGCTTACGGCAAGGAGCCCAATTGCGATGAGCGAAACGTGAGGAGTGGCAATCCTTCTTGCAGAAGAAGGAGGATCGGAAATGGATGAACGGTGCACTAACCGCAGACGCGGCAGAAGATATAAAAGCAGCGGCCCGCCGAGCAGTGCTGTGGCCGCACCTGTCGGCACCATCTCGGCAGCACCGCCCGCGGCGAGCTGTACGAGGCCGTCCGTCAGCCATAGGACTATCGCCCCTATGACGGGTGCCAACAGCAGAATAGTCTTCTGGCTGCGCGCGCCACATGATCTGGCCAATGTCGGGGCTGCCAGCCCGATGAAGCCGATGATGCCCACTTCCGCCGTGACTGTCGTGGCAAGCCATACGGCAACGGTGAGGACGAGGAGGCGCAGCAACAGGAGATTGGCACCGAGGCTGCGTGCGCTTGCGTCGTCGAGCCCTAGGATCTCCAAGGGGCGCGTGAAAAGCATGGCGGCAGCGAAGGACAGGCAAAGTGCCAGACCGATGGCCTGCGCACGATCCCATCCCTGCTGCCCGAGCGATCCGCTTCCCCAGATGAGAAGAGACATCATGTACTCGCCGTTCGCCAGGATCAGCGTTGCGCCGATTGCCATCGCGATCAGAGATACGACCATTCCTGCAAGAACCATCGTCACCGGCTCCAAGCCACGCTTCCAGGTCAGGCAGAGGAGCAAGGCGACGACTGAAAGGCCGCCGAACAGCGCGACGGCTTCGCGGGCTGTGGCCATGAGGGCCGGTGCAAACAGCGTTGCGGCCGTCATGGAAAGCTGGGCACCCGCAGAGATGCCGAGTGTCGAAGGGTCCGCAATCGGATTGCGCAATACTTGCTGCAACAGAGCTCCGGAGAGGCCGAGGGCTGCGCCCGAGAGCAGGGCAACGGCCACACGCGGGAGAAGGCTGTTGAACAGGATGACCCTATTGAGATCGAACCCAGAACCGCCTGCCAGCGGCAGCAGGCCCGCGATCTGGTAGCAGCACAACACCATTGCGGCAGCAGCTGCCAGACCCCATGCAATTGCTGGAGGCCTTGATGCTAATGCCCTAGCCATCGGAGAGCGCCTCCGTGAAGAGCCATGCGAAGCGGCGGGCCGCCGGAAGGGCGCCGAAGGGATTGACCGGCGGCAGCGTTGCGACGCGTCCAGCCCTAACGGCCGGAATGGCGTTCCAAAGCGGGCTTCTTGCAAGAGTACCCTGGGCATCCGGGGGAACAGGCGAGATGATGACGATGGAGGCCTCCGGCACCTCGGCTAACACCTCGAGTGGAACGGGAGCCGCCGCCCCATAACTCGTGGGCTTCGGCCATGCGTTATGGAAGCCGAGGCGCCCAAGAACATCGCCGAACATGCTGTCGGCGCCGAAGACGCGGAAGTGGCGAGCATCACCGAGATTGATGAGGAATACGGGTCTGCCTGCCCTGCTGGCGAGCCGCTGTTTTGCCTGTTCGATTTCCTGTGAAACGCTCTGCAGGAACAAGCGAGCTTGCCGGGAGCGCTGAAGCCGTTCGCCGAGAGCTTCCATCGCCTGCTCGGCAGGTGAGTAGGGCGGGCGGCCGGGTTCATAGACCGAATACGAAGCCACCGGGGCGATGCGTTCCAGATTGCCTGTCGCCCAGGCGAACCAGGGCGAGCTGACGATGAGATCCGGCTTCGACAGGCGCAGCATCTCGTAGTTCGGCGAACCCCGAAGGCCAAGATCGGCCACCTGCGCCGGCACCCGGGGCTCGACAGCGATCTTGTGGAACTGGATGAGTTCCGTTGCGGCTACAGGCACAACATCCAAGGCGAGAAGCGTCTCGAGCATCGCCCAATCGACAACGGCAATCCGCTCCTGAGATCCGGCTCGCACCTTGCCGATAAAAGGAAGGCTGAGAACCCCTCCGAGCAAAGCTCGTCTGCTCCAGGCAGATGCATGTCTATGATTGGAGCTCAGCATATTTTCCTGGAGCGTTCAGTAGAAATATCCCGGATTGCGCGTCATCCGTCTGGTTTATCTGCGAGACTCACCGCTAATACTCAGGGATACTGTAGGCTTGTCTCGTGCTTGGTTGTTACATCAAACGCCATTTCGCTTCGCGGAATGCGGCGGGCTTGATGAACTCCAAAGCGCCGTTCGTCAACCTGCAAAAGTAAAAATCACCATAAAT
>JALYFY010000613.1 GCA_030777385.1 Pseudomonadota bacterium
ATGATCGCGGCGAAGCGGGCGGGCAGATCCGGCATGGCGGCGTCTCTTGGCGGAAACGCTGCCAGCCTACCGCATCGTTCGCTTCGCCGCCTCTGCCCAAATCACCGCCTAATTAGCCAAAGTCGAGCTTAGAAACCCTTGCAATCTTAAAGATTAGACGGCTCTCAGGAGAAAACTATTATAATAATAACGTAACACCAATGGTGTTGCGGTCTCCAAGCAGTGTGACGATCCAATATCTGCCAAGCTTATTGCCAGATAAAATTTCAAATATACTCATTCAGAGCTGCATCCATCTGCCATGCCGCCGTGTACCCTATCCTCAGGGTGGACGCCGGTTCTCATGTCTTGCGTGCGGCTTTTCTCTAGGCGCTGCCTGGAAAGCTGCGGCCACGCCACTTCCTGAAGCTCACTAGCTACCAACCAAGGGAGTAGTCGATGACTGAGCAGAATCACACCGCGCATGCGGGTTCCAACACCAGCGCAGCAAGCGGATCTCATAGCTCCGTTGAACTCAACAGCGCCAGTCTCAATGCTGCGCTTCAAGCCTTCGCCGGCGCAGATCGGGTGTTCTTTGCCGACCTCAACGAGTTGAACAATTCGGAAGCGGAAGGTGGCGCTCTGCTGCTGCTGAAGGGCAATCAGTTGACGGTCATCACTGCAGCCCGCGGCGTTGAAGCCGATCAGGTCCACCCGCAGCATATCCATGGCTTTGAGGATGGGCGCAATGCGACCGTTCCCACGCTTGCGCAGGATGATGACCGTGACGGCTTCATCGAGCTGGCAGAGGGTCTGGATACCTACGGCCCCGTTCTCCTCAACCTCACCTCTCCTCCTGGGGCAGGAGCCCCCGGCTTCCCGAAGCCTACGGGCGATACGTTCCTGTTCTCGCAAACCTACGATCTCTCCGATCCAAGCAATAGCGAGCTTGCCAAACTGCTGGACGACGTGTCGCTCACCAGGCGGGAGATCGTTCTGCACGGCAAGTCCGTCTTGGCAGGTCATGGCCAGGGAACGACCGGCGAGGTGGATGGCACGGCAGGCTACAAGCTGGTGCTGCCCATCGCGTCCGGTGAGATCCGTGAGTTGTCCTACAACAGCGCTCTTGCAGCCTTCCAGGATTCACTCTCGATCCAGCTTCG
Organism: Pseudomonadota bacterium; assembly: GCA_030777385.1. Lineage (GTDB taxonomy): Bacteria > Pseudomonadota > Alphaproteobacteria > Rhizobiales > Beijerinckiaceae > Microvirga. The sequence continues at coordinate 1,143 of JALYFY010000613.1, forward strand.
CGCAGCTGTTGTCGGAGACAGGGGAAACAATGTCCTTCGCGGCACGAGCGCTGACGACAATATCAGCGGTGGCGCCGGGCGTGATACCCTCTACGGGAGAGCAGGCGACGACTACCTGAACGGTGGCTCAGGCCGGGATGTGCTTTCTGGCGGGTCCGGTGACGACTACCTCGATGGAGGCCGGGACAATGACCGGCTGTTCGGCAATTCGGGTGCGGATCACCTCTATGGTGGTTCCGGCAACGATGAACTCACCGGCGGCTCAGGCCATGATCACCTCTTCGGCGGCTCAGGCAGGGATCAAGCTTTCTTCAATGTCTCGAATGACGGCTCGGACGTGGTCAACCTTGGTTCCGGATCCGATATCGTCAGCGTCAGCGCTGCAACGGCCAGGCAGATCCGCCTGACCTTTACCAGCGCAGAGGTTGGCAATGGAAACGCGGCAGACGCGGGCACGATGGCCAATCAGGATGGCGGGCTGGCAGTGCGCCTTCAATCCGAGAACAGCTCCGGTGATCTGACCGGCGCGATCAGCCGCTTCGACGATGAGGGCGTCGCGTTCGTTGCCTCAAGGTCTGGCGTCACCTTCGACGTGCGGGACCTTGTGTCGGGAGCCGCCCGCGGCGATCAGTTCGAGGTGGTCAGCCTCGGCACCAGAGGAACCGACACTCTCACGGCCGTTCAGTCCAACGATGCCTATTACTTCAATGCCGGAATGGGCAACGACCGGGTGACCGGAGGCAGTGAAAGCGACTTCCTGGTTGGCGGCGCGGGCAACGACACGATGAACGGCCGTGGTGACGATGACCGGTTCATCGGCGGCGCAGGCAACGACGTGCTCACAGGAGGATCCGGCGACGATACGTTCATCTTCAACGCCGCCTTCGCGGGCAATGTCGACAGGATCCGTGACTTCCGTGCGAGCGACGACACGTTCCAGCTCGACAACGCGGTGTTCATTGGGCTGACGGACGGAGCCCTGAGCGCAGGTGCCTTTGCGCTTTCGAGCGCAACGGCTGAAGCCGACGACCGGGTCATCTACGATCAGGCGACGGGCAACCTGTTCTTCGATACCGATGGCGGTGCGCGGGACAATCAGACCCTGTTTGCGACCCTGACCAACAAGGCAAGCATCACGGCAGGTGACTTCTTCGTCATCTAACCTGCATGCAAAAGGCAGACTCGGGTTCAACCCCGGGTCTGCTTGCTAGCGGCCCGACATGTCCTACGCAGTCGTTGCTTACCGCGCCACCCGAGCCACTGCGGCTTTGGCATCGTCGAGATCGGGCGCATCGATGCGGCGGTAGCGGGCCTGCACGAGGCCGAAGAGGCCAAAGGCGAAAAGGCCGATGGCGGTGAGCGCCAGGAGCACCCAGCCATAGGGCTGCTGCTGCAAGGCCTCCAGCGCGCCGCCGAGACCGCGCACCTCCGAGGACGAGCTTTGGAGGGCGGCGAGAACCAGGAAGCCGCCGATCAACAGGAAGACCACGCCCCGGGCTGCAAAGCCCATGCGGCCGAGGGATACGATCCAGTCGCGCTTGTCGCCGGGCAGAGACAGGCGGTCGGCTACATTCCCACGCCAAGCTTTCCAGATGAAGGCGATTCCGGTGCCGACAACCACGAGGCCGACGAGACCGACAAGCCATTGGCCGAAGGGCTGGCTCATCAGCCACGCCGTCCAGTCCTGAGCCGCCTGATCCTCGCCGCCGCTGCTGGAACCCCGGCCGAGAGCGAGCCTCAAGGTGGAGATGGCCAGACCCGCATAGACGATCCCGCTGATCAGGTGGGCGCCCCTGATGCCCCAGCCCTTCATGTCGGAGCCGCGATTGTCGGCATCGGTGAGCGCTTCCAGAATGCGCCAGGCGCAGAAGCCGAACAGGCCCAGCGCGATCAGGAAGAGCCAGACCTTCCCGAAGGGCTGAGACACAAGGGTCTGCAAGGCGCTGCGGCTGCCCCCCGTCTGGCCGCCTGAGCCGATGGCAGCAAGGAGCGCCAAGCCTCCGACCAGGCCATAGACGACGCCACGGGCGCCGTACCCGAACCGGGCAACGCTCTCGACAGGATGACGGCTGATGGTGGGCATGCTTGGCGGCTCCGCTGTGTCAGGGGAGAACCGCCAAGCCTCGATCTATGTTCCTTAGCTCGGGCAGCCTGCAGGCAGGCGACGCGAGGCTTTACTGAGCGACGCTGGTGGATACGGCTGCCCGCCGTTCCATTGGTGGGAGGCGGAGCGTCTTGACGATCTCGGCTTCCCCGGCCGGCTCGGCAAGGGAGCTGCCGCCCACGAAAGCCTGAATGGTGCCTGCCTCGACCAGATAGGTTCCGTCGTCGAGGTGGAAGCCGAGGGATTCCACAGGCACGCGCATGGTCACGCGCTTGGTCTCACCAGGCTTCAGGGCAATCTTCTCGAAGGCCTTCAGCTCGCGCAAGGGGCGGCTGCGGCTTGCCACGGGATCGCGGGTATAGAGCTGCACCACTTCCTGGCCTTCCCGCGCGCCTGTGTTCCTGACGCTGACCGAGACCTCCAGCATCTGGCCGGCATCCAGCTGCTTTTGGGCGATTGCCGCATCGGAGTAGGAGAACTGCGTGTAGCTCAGGCCCCAGCCAAACGGATAGAGCGGCGTGATCGCCTCATCGATGTACTGAACGGTGAAGCGGTTGTCGGGCTTGGTCGGCCGGCCGGTGGGGAGCCGGTTGTAGTAGAAGGGCAGCTGCCCTGTGGCGCGGGGCCAGGTCACCGGCAGCTTGCCGCTGGGACTCACATCGCCGAACAGCACGTCGGCGACGGCGGGACCGGCTTCCGTGCCCGGATACCAGACCATGAGGATCGAGGGGATGCGCTCGGCTACCGATCCCAGCACCTGCGGACGCCCGCCCATGAGAACCAGGGCCACCGGCTTGCCGGTGGCGGCCAGCGCCTCCAGCACTTCGATCTGCCGGCCATTGAGCTCCATGTGGGCGCGGGAGGCAGCCTCGCCCGACAGCTCCTGCGGCTCGCCGAAGACGGCGATCACCACATCCGACCCGCGAGCCGCCTCGATGGCGGCAGGCAACGCATCCGTGTTGCGGCAGAAGAGGTCGCAGGCCGGCGCATGGGTGACGGCAATTCCTGCTCCTTGAGCGCGGCGGCGGATGCCTTCGAGGATCGTGACGCTGTCCTCCTTGTGACCGCGGGCCGCGTGCGGACCCATCTGGTCGTGCGGCGCATCGGCCAAGGGGCCGACAACCGCGATGGAGCGCACGCTTGGACTTAAGGGCAGCACCTCGCCCCGGTTCTGCAGCAGCACGAAGGTCTCGCGGGCGACCTCACGGGCCACCTGGCGCGATTCCGGCGACGGGAAGGCTGCGTCCGTGCGGGACGGGTCGATATCGGGGCGGTCGAACAGGCCCATGCGGAACTTGGTGCGCAGCACGCGCCGCACGGATTCGTCGATGACGCTTTCCGGCACCCGCCCCGCACGCACCTCGTCGGGAAGGTGCTTGATGTAGAGCAGGCCCATCATGTCCATATCGACGCCGGCGAGAATGGCCTTGCGGGCAGCCTCCGCGCCATCGGCCGCAATGCCGTGGTTGATCAGCTCGCCGATGCCCACCCAGTCGGAGGTGACGAAGCCGTCGAAGCCCCATTGCTTGCGCAACACATCCGTCAGCAGCCATGGGTTGGCCGTGGAGGGCTCGCCGTTGAGGGCGTTGAAGGCTGCCATGAAGCTTGCCGAGCCCGCCTCCACCGCAGCCCGGAACGGCGGCAGGTAGGTGTCGTACATCTCGGCGCGCGGGATGTAGGTGGTGTCGTAGTCGCGGCCGCCCTGCGGGGCGCCATAGCCTGCAAAGTGCTTCGTGGCCGCAGCCAGCCCACCCATGCGGAATCCTTCCACACGGGCGGCCGTCAGCACGGAGCCGAGAGTGGGGTCCTCGCCGAAACCTTCGACGATGCGGCCCCAGCGGCTGTCCCGCGACAGGTCCGCCATGGGTGCGAAGGTCCAGTTCACGCCCACGAAGGCTGCTTCCTTCGCGGCCCACTCGGAAGCAAGCCTCGAGATGCGCGGGCTGAAGGCGGCGGCTTCTCCCAACGGGAGAGGAAACTGGGTGCGGAAGCCGTGCAGGACGTCGAGGCCGAACAGCGGCGGGATCTTCAGGCGGGTCTGGCGGGCTAAAGCCTGGGCGCGGGCGACGTCCTGGGCGCTGTTGAAGTTGAGCAGGGCCCCGGCCTTGCCCTCGGAGATGTCCTCCCAGCGCAGCGGCGGGCCATGGGAGACCAGGTTGAGCTGGCCGATCTTCTCTTCCAGGGTCATCTGCCCGAGAAGGTCGTTCACGCGGCGCTCAAGCGCGTCCTGCGCTCCAGCTTTTGCCAGGGGGAGGGCGGTCAGACAGAGCGCAAGGGTGATCTGCGCCAGACCTGGAACATAGGAACGCCGCACAATTATCTCCTTTATCTGGCACTAACACTTTATCGCGAGCCCAACCTCGCTTGCCGCTGGTTCGTGCTACACAAGTTAAGCGTTGCAAGTGGCGTCTTGGGGACGCGAGGTCAATTCATTCTTTCGAAAAACGGAATGCATCTGCTGCCTGCCTCATTGAAGCTGTCTCTTCTGACCCTTCCCTTCGCCCTGATCATGTCAGGTTTGGCGCTGGCAGGGGCTGTCTTTGTCAGGAGCTCTGCGCTGGTTGCGGTGTCCGCAGGATTGTTTCTCTTCGTGTCTGCCGGAGCGTCCCTGCTGATCGGGCAGCAGGTGAGGCGGGCCCTTCGCGAGCAGGACGAGAGGGGAGCCGACGAATTCTCGGTGTTCGAGGAGGTGACGGTCGACCAGCCCGAGCCGCTCACCTCGTTCCCGGTGCCCGACGAACCGTCCGTCCCTGACGAGGAGGAGGCCCTTCGCCGGACTCAGAAGACCCAAGCCGTGGATCGCCTGCGCGACGGGATCACCCATGACCTCAACAACAGGCTCATGGTGATCAGCGCCAATGTGGACGCTGCGGCACGGCAGCTGAAGGACCAGCCGATCCTTCAGCGCAAGCTGCTGTCCGCCCTTGTGGCCTCCGATCAGGCGGCCAAACTCATTGCGCAGTCGACGTCCTTTGCGCGACAGAACGAGGGCGGCGTCCAGTATCTCAATCTGGCCGATCAGGTGAGCGCGGTTGCCGACCTGATGAGCCGTTCGCTCCTGCGCGATACGGTCGAGCTGCGCTTGGCCCTGGCCGACGATCTCTGGTCCGTTCAGGCCAATCCCGACGACATCCAGACGGCTCTTGTCACCCTCAGCGCCCATGTGCGGGATGCCCTGCCGCAAGGGGGTACGATTACCCTCGAGGCCCGCAATGTGCAGGTCCAGAGAGGGGGCTTGCCCAACTTGGCGCTCGAGGGTGGTTTCGTTCAGCTCGCCATCCGCAGCACCGCTCCGGACGAGGAGGCTTTGGCCCACGAGGCCCCTCTGGAGCAGACCTTTGCCCTGCGGGATCTGGATCTTTCGTCATGGTTGACCCTGCGTCAAAGCCTGCACTTCCTGCAGGGCCTAGGCGGAGCATCGGAGGTGCGCCGCGATGGGTCGGAGACGGCCATTATGCTGTACCTCCCGAAGGCCGAGGCCACTACCTTGCTGCCATCCGGCTTCGTGAGCGAGGAAGACATGCCCGACGAGAGCGTGTCGAACCAAACGGAGATCCTCGTGGTGGATGACGAGCTGGAGGTCGCATTGGCCCTGCAGTCCACCCTGGAGGAGTTCGGCTATGTGACCAGCATTGCCACCGATGCGCCCCAGGCCATGAAGAGCTTGCACGCGCGAAAGCCCACACTGGTGCTGGCGGATGTGGCGATGCCTGGAACCATGAACGGCGTCATGCTCGCCCGCGAGGTGCGCCAGCTCTTCCCGGATCTGCCCGTGCTGCTGATCACGGGCAATCCCGTCGTGGCGGATGAGAGCAGCGAGTTTCCGCTGCTCCACAAGCCGATCATCAGCCGCGACCTTCATGGCGCCATCCAGCGCCATCTGACAAGACGGCGCGACAACAAGATCATTCCGCTCTTCCCCCGTCCTTCGCAGCGCGCAAGCTAGCCTACTGCGCCATCACAGTAGCCGAGAGAGGATGCGAAACCTCACGGGCTGCTTCAGCAAGAGCCCCGAAAAGCCGCTGATGCGGCTTCTTCCAGACCAGAAGCTCCGGGTGCCATTGAACGCCGAGAAGGAACGGAGCGCTTTCGCTCTCGATGGCCTGGACGATGCCGCTCTCATCCGTTGCCGCGATCCTCAAGCCTTGCCCGAGGCGATCCACGGATTGGTGGTGGAGCGCGTTCACCTGGCAGGGGTTGCAGCGCAGGATGCGGTCGAGGCGCGAATCCCGCGTGATGGACACGGTCTTGCGCGGCAGGACGGTGCGCATCTTGGGCGCCTGAACATAGACCTCGTAGATGTCCGTGTGCAGCGTGCCGCCCAGCGCCACGTTGATCATCTGCGATCCGCGGCAGATGCCGAGGATCGGCAGCGCTGCCGGAAGGGCGGCCTTGAGCAGGCCGAGTTCCATCTTGTCCCGCTCCGGGTCGATGCGCACGTCGGGCAGAACCTTTCCGCCATAGATCTCCGCGCCGATGTCGTCGCCGCCGCCGATGACGAGGCCCTGCAGCGGCTCCGACGGCAGCGGGTTTCCCGGGATGAGGCGAATGGAGCGTGCGCCCACGCGGGCAAGCGCCAGGCGGTGCATGAGATAGCTGCGCCATCCGCCGCGCCGGGATGTGGTCACACCGATCAGGGGGCTCGTCATGACCGTACGATCTGCTCCACCACATTGGCCCAGCTCTTGTCCTCCCCCTGGAAGGACAGGTAGGCGGAGCCGACCGCATCGAGCCTGTCGCGATCGGCGGCAAGCCGCTCGACGCAGACCCAGCGGTTCCAATCCGGCGCGATGCTCCAGCCCGGATCGCTCACCCGGGCATCCGGCAGCCGGTAATGGAAGGTGGGACGGCCGTTGATCTTCTCGTTGGGCAGCACGGCACGCACCCGTTTCGCATCGAGATGGTGCAGCAGCGGCAGGAGATCGAGGTCGCGGTTTCGGGTCGGGTTGAAGCTAAGGTAGTCGTCGATGAAGGTAGGAATGTCCGGCCAGTAGTCCAACGAGACGATCCGGCGGGTGTAATCGGCCGGGAAGGGGTCGGCAAAGCCCAGCAGCTCCCTGGTTCTGTCCGGCGAGGCCTCCCGGCGAAGCCAGGGGTTGAGCAGCGCAAAGCTCTTCATGAAGGCCGTGACGGTGGCCGCATCCTGGCGCGGGATCTCCGGGTTGAAGTGGAGCCCGAAGGCATAGAAGGGCGCATCCTGCGTGCCCCTGGCGCCGAGCCTCCGCAGGATCGTCAGGATCCGGTTGAGGTCCTGGAGCTGGTCGATCGGCGTTGGCGAGGTGACGAGCTCGCAGGGAACGAGATAGCTTGCCGCAAAGCCGAAGAGCGCTGCGATCTTGGGCAGGACCCCTCTTTGGCTCCCGGCCTGCTTGCCTGGATGCAAAATGCGGCTGTCGAGCTCGACGGTCAGGTCGCCGATGGCCGACTCCTTGAGCGCGAAGGCATGGGGGTCCTCCTCGATGAGCCTTCCGCCAAGCGCCTCCTGCAACGCTTGCACGGTCCGTTCGGCGGAGGGGCCGACGAACTCGATCTCGACGCCGACGGTGCGCACCTGCCCCTGCTCGTTGTGCAGGATCGGTGGCAGCGCGAAATCGATTGAGGTGGAAAGCGCAGGCTGCGCCATCAGGAACTCCGGGAAACACGGAAATGTGAGTGAAAGGATGAACGGGCACGCTTCTGCCCCGGTTCCTTTTTCCGAGAACATGCCTGTTCGGCCATCCATGGGGTGGCTTTTCGGCTGCCGTTCGGGCTACAAGCCGGGCATTATGATCTCTCGCCTTGCACCGATCGAGCGGGCCGCCTGGATGGCGGAGCTGCGCGCCACGCTGGCCCTGGGCTGGCCTCTCGTTCTCGCCACCCTGGCGCAGAACGCCCTGATGACGTCCGACGTGATCCTGATGGGCTGGATGGGATCGGAGGCCCTGGCGGCCGGTGCGCTCGGCACCAACCTGTATTTCGCGTTCCTCATCTTCGGCATCGGCCTCGTCAACGCCACCTCGCCGATGATCGCGGAGGAGCTGGGCCGCAAGCGACACTCCGTGCGCGAGGTGCGTCGCACCGTGCGCCAGGGGTTATGGGCCTCGATGACGGTGGCAATCCCCATCTGGATCGTGGCGTGGAACGGTGAGACGATTCTGCTCGCTATCGGCCAGGAGCCCCGGCTCGCCCACAATGCCGGGGAGTATATCCGCGTGCTGCAATGGAGCCTTCTCCCCTTCCTGTTCTTTCTGGTGCTGCGCTCCTTCCTGGCGGCGCTGGAGCGCCCCGGCTGGGCTCTGTTCATGGGCCTGCTGGCCGTCCCGGTGAACTTTGGTGCGGCCTATGCGCTGATGGTCGGCTCTTTCGGCCTGCCCGCCCTGGGGCTGGTGGGCGTAGGGCTCGGCACGGTGATCTCCAGCACCTTCATGTTCGTGGCGCTCGCCATCGTTATTGTCCTTGATCCGAAGCTCCGGCGCTATCACGTCTTCGGGCGCTTCTGGCGGGTGGACTGGCCACGCTACCGCACCCTGTGGCGGATTGGCGTTCCTATCGGCCTGACGCTGATGTTCGAGGTCACGATCTTCAATGCGGCGGCCATGCTCATGGGGCGGATCGGCGAGAGCGAACTCGCCGCTCATGCGGTGGCGCTGCAGATTGCGTCCTTCTGCTTCTCCGTTCCCCTCGGGATCGGACAGGCGGTGACGGTGCGGGTGGGCCGTGCCTACGGCGCGCAGGATCCACAGGGCGTCACCCGCGCCGGCTGGACCTCTTTTGCGTTCTGCACCGGCTTCATGGTCGTGACGGCCTCGCTCATGATGTTCGCCCCTCATCTCCTGCTCGGCGCCTTCTTCGACGTGAACGACCCCAAGAACGCGCTCGTGATCGATCTGGCGCGCTCGTTCCTGGTGGTGGCCGCCATCTTCCAGCTCGTGGACGGCGCGCAGGCGGTCGGAGCCGGGATGCTGCGCGGGCTGCAGGATACCCGGATCCCGATGATCTATGCGGCCTTAGGGTACTGGGGTGTCGGCCTGCCGCTCGGCATCATCCTGGCCTTCGGCACGAGCCTTCGGGGTATCGGCATCTGGATCGGGCTGGCCAGCGGCCTTGCCGTGGTAGCCTCGCTGATGCTGTGGCGCTGGCTTCGCCGCGACCGGCTGGGCTTGGTGACGGCAACGCCCCAGGATCTTCAGGAAGCGTTTGCGAGCTGAGAGACGAGGCGCGCCAGATCGACGGGGGCGAACTGCGTGTCCTCATGGGTCACGCGCACTTCCTCCACCGTGAGGCGCCGCCACTGCGCGAGCTGCGCCAGGGCTTCCTGGATCAGGTCCTCGGGCGCTGAGGCTCCAGCGGTGAGGCCGATCACGGCAGCGCCTTCGATGAAGGACAGGGTCAGATCCTTCGGGTCCTGCATCAGAAGGGCAGGGCGGCCCTCGCTCGCCGCCACCTCGCGCAGGCGGTTGGTGTTGGACGAGTTGCGCGCGCCGCACACGATGATCCGGTCTGCCCGCTGGGCAATCACGCGCACCGCCATCTGCCGGTTCTGCGTGGCGTAGCAGATCGTCTTGATGTCCGGGCCTTGAATGGCAGGAAAGCGCGTCTTCAAGACGGCGATGATTTCCCGCGTATCGTCGACGGAGAGCGTGGTCTGGGTGATGTAAGCAATGCGCTCGGGATCGGAGACAG